>JAFXBH010000196.1 GCA_017521875.1 Oscillospiraceae bacterium | reverse complement strand
GTCACGACCACTGCTACCCCCACAAAACAGATTTCCTGAAAGCCTTTGGTCACCGGCTGATCATGACTCATTTAAATGACAATTTCGGTCTGCGCCACCCGAACGGTATCCCTTCCGGCAATGACGATCTGCATTTACTGCCCCATGACGGCACGGTTGATTGGGATCAAGCTATCGGCAGACTAAAAAGCATGCCAAAGCAAGAGATCCTCAATTTTGAGATCAAAATTCGTTCCCATTCCACCGCCCCGGAAGATCTGCCCTATGTAAATCTATCGCTGGAGCAGTTCTTTGAATTGGCAGCCACCCGCGCCCGGCAGATTGCAAAACTATATTTTGAATCATGAAAAACGGACACCATACGGTGTCCGTTTTTGTAGGCGAACGCAGTTCGCCCGTTAAAATAATGTGGTTATCCAATAGATCAAACCATAAACTACGCTTGCACTTACACCATAAACGATAACCGGTCCTGCAATGGTAAACATCTTTGCACCCACGCCTAAAATAAATCCTTCTGCTTGTGTTCAAGCAGGACGCAGTGTTTTTCGGCAAAATCACGATACCGAATGCTTTTTGTCGAAAATAGTGATCAAAACACAGGCAGAAATGACCAAAGCAGAGCCGATGCCCATACCTATAGTGATCTTCTCCTGGAAAACGATAATACCTATCAGCACTCCGGTTAGCGGCTCTACGGTACTTAAAATGGAAGCACGCTCACCGCCTATCAGGAAGGTTCCTCTCTGGAACATAACTACTGCTCCTACGCTGATTACCATAGCGAGCAGCACGCACAGCAGCCATCCCAATCCAACGGCCCATTGGGATCGTAAAACAGGCAAACTCCCACAACGCAGAGCCCAACAGCCAAAAGTGTACCTACTTTTATTTTTTACGTAAAAACATGAGTCCGATCAACACCACCACGGCCGGATACACAAAATGAAACACCGTTGCAGTACCGGTGGCAATATGCCGATAAGAGCCGTAGAGCAACAACGGCGTTATACAGCAGCCCATCAATGCAATCACCACAATGGCAGGCATTGCCTTAACAGGAATCCTGAAGTTTTTTCCTGACGGTGGGTAAGCAGCGCCAGCAGCGGCAGCGCTAGCAAATTCCGTAGCAAAACCACACTTTCCCGATTGACGCCCTCCGCATAAATGTACCGTGTGATGAGGGGCATACACCCGAACAAAAAGGCACTCACAATCACCAGCACACTGCCTTTTATCAACAGTTTGTTTTTCATTGATATTCCTCAGTTTTCTATAATCTCATTGCTGGCAAACAATGCTTCCGACTGACGCAGTCTTTGCATTGTGGCTTCTCCATTGACCATCGCAACAGCGTTACACAAGTAATCCGCAAGGCAAATTGGTGCCAAGGCGGAATTTTTAATGCCGCCCACATCCACCTGACAGGGTAGCAATACCGTTGCAAACCGCGCCACCAGTTCCACCGGAGGAGAGGTAATCAGTATCACCTGAACATTCCGTTCTTTCAACGCTTCCAAGGTCCGCATCGTCTGACGGGTGTATCTGTGGAACAAAAACACCACAAAAACATCCTCTTTTGTTGCACTCAAAAGAGCCTCCACGTTGCCGGTATAGCCGTCTTGGTACAGGAACACATCTCCCCGTACTGTGAGTAGTCGGCTGTAGGCATAGGCTGCAAGTGCCTGAGACTCCCGCATACCAAAAGCATAGACACGGCGCGCACCGGCAATGCGCTTCACTGCGTTCTCAATCATTTCAAAGGGCATTTCC
>JAFXBH010000195.1 GCA_017521875.1 Oscillospiraceae bacterium | reverse complement strand
TCTCCCACACGCCCTTCAGGCGACGGTACTGACCAAACAGGTAGCCGATCGCTCTGCCACCTACGCCCATATCGCCGGCAGGCACGTCTACATCAGGTCCGATATACCGGTACAGTGCAGTCATAAAACTCTGGCAGAAACGCATAATTTCTGCATCAGACTTACCAGCGGGATCAAAGTCAGAACCACCCTTGCCACCGCCCATAGGTAAACCCGTGAGACTATTTTTAAAGGTTTGCTCAAATCCCAGGAATTTGATAACGCTGGGGTTTACATTTGCCTGGAAACGCAGTCCGCCCTTGTAGGGGCCGATGGCACCGTTGAATTGGCAACGATAACCGATGTTGGTATGGGTCTGACCATTGTCATCTACCCAAACAACCCGGAAAGTAAACATACGCTCAGGCTCTACCATACGATTAAGAATATCAGCCTTTTCATACTCAGGATGTTTGTCAATCATAGGAGAAATAGAGGAAAATACTTCCTCGACGGTTTGAACAAACTCAGGCTCATTACCGTGTTTTAACTTCACATTTTCAATAACGCTTTCCACATACTTATTCATAACGCATCTCCCTTTTAAATATATGATTTCATAAGATACCACATTATGGAATTAATATCAATAGTCTATAATAAAATTTTTACAATCATACCTGAAATAGACAAGAATATGTTTGCGTCATCAGTGGAAATATGATATAGTATATTAGAAATCATTGATTTATCTTCTGGAGGTCCTTCTATGAAGAAGTTTTTATATTTCATAATGGCAGTTTCCCTTTTGGTTTCTTTTACCGGTTGTAAAAAATCTAAAGTCCCCCCAACCGAACCTAGCGAAAACGCCGGCAGCAACAATAGTCCAACCCAAACTGTACCTGATGCAGGAATAGCAAATCTCTCTGTTGCCGTATCCGTACCTACCACCACAGAAGAAACACTTCACGAGGATGATACCGTTCTGTGTCGCTATACCTATCAGAATATATCTCTGGTGCTTCATAAGCCGGATGTTGCCGACAAAGTAATCCTGGACTTCTTAAACCGGGTGGATACTACACGGGAATTAGCCGAGGCCACCGCAGAATTGGCAAGAACAAACTACAAACCTGAAAACTGGGTACCCTACCTGTATCACATTGCCTACAGTCCAACAAGAGTGGATGAAAAGGTTCTAAGTTTCTTTGGCAACAATGTGGTTTTTAGTGGTGCAGGCCATCCGGAGCGCACTTGCGTCTCCGCCAGTTATGATTTAGTCACCGGTGATGTACTGACCTTGGCAAGCATTATGCAAAAAGACGCCACCGCCGAGCAGTTCTGTAACCTGGTATTAAACGGCTTGGCTGAAATGGCTCAAGGCAATTACCTCTACGGCAACTACAAGCAGACTGTCACCCAACGCTTCACACAGGATCCCACACACGACGAGGCCTGGTACTTTACCCAAACCGGTATGTGTTTCTACTTTGCTCCCTATGAAATTGCACCTTATTCCTCCGGAGTCATTACTGTGGAAATCCCTTACGAAAACCTGAGAGATCTTCTGCACGAAGACTATCTTCCTTTGATCCGCAACACGCCTTCCGGTGAAGCCAAGGTAACATCATTTGCCGACATTTCTATGGATAAATTCTCGGACATTGCAGAAATTGTGTTGGACAAAGAAGGTAAAATGTATATGATCCACACAGTCGGCAACCTGCAGGATATTCGTATCCAGTTCTTGGATGCCAACAACAATTATACTGTTTTTGCTGCGGATGCACTGGCATCCGGTGACGGCATTATGGTTCAGGCCAGCGACGAACAATTTAAAAACTTGAAATTATCCTACAAATCCGGAAAAGAAATCATCAGCATCCCCCTAAGCAAATAAAAAAATGCCGATCCGCCAGAAGGCGGATCGGCAATTTATTTTATTCTATACCCATTTTTTCCTTACGATAGCGAGCAATTCCAAGGCCAAGGATTTCAATGGCGCGTTTCAGTTTGTTTTCTTCCAAAACATAGGCAATACGAACTTCATCAACACCACTGCCAGGGGTTTCATAGAACGGGGCGCCGGGAGCATACATTACAGTATCTCCGTGATCATCAAACTCAGTAAGCAACCACTCCTGGAATACATCTGTGTCATCAACCGGCAACTTCACCATCACATAGAAAGCACCCATAGGCTCCTCTACCATAACACCGGGAATATTTCTCAGGCCGGTTATACACACATCTCTGCGGTGTCTATACTCCCGGACGGATCTCCGGATGTATTCATCATCTACACCGTACAGAGCCGCTGCGCCAATCTGATCAAGTGTAGCAACAGACAGTCTGGACTGACAGAACTTCATCAATGCATCCTGAATATCTATATTTTTGGTAATTGCGCAGCCAATGCGAGCGCCACAGGAAGAAAATCTCTTTGACACAGAATCAACAATAATCAGATTATCTTCAATACCCTGAATACGGCCCATGCAGGGAATTCTGCCGCTATCATCGTAGCAGAACTCACGATATACCTCATCACTGATAATGTACAAATTATGCTTCCTGGCAATATCGGCAATCATCTGCATCTCAGCCTCGCTCAACATAACACCGGTAGGGTTACCGGGGTTGGTCAGCAAGATTGCGCGGGTATTGGCATTAATGAGTCCTTCGATTTTCTCCCGGTCACAATATCGATAACCATTCTCAGGCTGCGTAGGCAGCGGACAAATCTTGCCACCGGCGGCATTGATAAAAGTTCGGTAATTAGGGTAATACGGCTCAGGAATAATCACTTCATCACCGGGATCTAATATGCTTAAGCAAGTATAAAGCAGGGCTTCACTGCCACCTGTAGTAATAAAAATATCATCAGTTTTCAGAGTGACATCTAATTTTTCATAATATTTTTGAACCGCATCCAGCAGAACAGGCATACCGGGAGAGGGCGCATACTCTAAAGTCTTCTGGCTAAACGCCTGGGTTGCTTCAAAAAACGCCTCCGGAGTGGGCAAGTCAGGCTGCCCGATATTTAAATGATAAACCTTTTTCCCCTGAGCCTTCGCCTTCTCAGAAAATGGATAAAATTTCCGAATAGGAGAAAGTACACAGCGCTTTGAATTTGCTGAAATCTTCATTGGTACCTCCACATGTAACGCTATATATCCGAATGAGTACTGTAGGACTTAACCATACGGACTATTTCGGGAATAAAATAACATAAAATAACTAAATTGGGAATTGCCATAAGGCCATTGGCCGTCTCTGACATAGACCACACTATATCTGTCTTTAAAATTGCGCCAACCATAACAGAAACAGCCTGCAGGATCGCAAATCTTTTCCACACACGATCACCGAATAAAAACTGAGCGCACCGGACACCATACAACCCCCAGCCGATAATCGTAGCAACTGCAAAGCAGCACAGAGAGAAGGCCAGCGGAATATGTACCCAGCCACCATACACCCGGGAAAATGCTGCAGATGTCAACAGAACCCCGGTATCCTGTCCGTAAGGTATTGAAACACCGCTGCATAAAATCACCAGTGCAGTCATGGTGCAAATAACAATCGTATCCAAAAACACTTCCATAATTCCCATCAGTCCTTGGTGGACCGGATGAGATACGCGGGCAGTGCTATGGGCAATTCCTGCCGTTCCCATTCCTGCTTCGTTGGTAAATACGCCCCTGGAAGTGCCGATTCGGAGCGTTCGAAACACCGATCCCACGACGCCACCAGTCACTGCTCCGGGGGAAAACGCCCCAAGCAATATACTGTTCAGCGCCTGGGGGACTTCAGATATATTCAGCAGCAGGACACCTAAACAAAGGGCAAGATAAAACACAGAAGCAAAGGGAACAATCAAAGCGGCTGCATTGGAAATTCTTTTGGCACCGCCAAGAAAGACAATCATAATTAAAATTGATAATATAGCACCAATCAATATATTGACTATCTTCGACTCCTGGCCGCCACAGGCAACGATCGCGCCGTTGATACCGCCCAAAACCGCATTGATTTGGGTGGCAGAGCCAACACCAAAAGCCGCGACTACACCAAAAAAGCAGTAAATATATGCCAGATAATGATATTTCTTCTGCATCCCCTGCTGCACAATATACATCGGACCACCAACATAATTGCCATCCTTAGCAACAATGCGATAACGCACAGAAAGGGTCGCCTCTGCGAACTTGATTACCATACCTAAAAATCCGCAGATCCACATCCAGAAGATGGATCCCGGACCTCCAATAGCAATCGCACCTGCAACACCTGCTAAGTTACCTGTGCCAACGGTGGCGGCAAGGGCTGTGCATAGCGCCTTGAAAGGAGAGATGCCTTGCGCTTTCTCCTCTTTATCCGGTTTCTTAAAAAACGCTCTAACTGCCGCAGGGAACAAACGGAACTGCGCCCATCTTGTTTTTATACTTAAAACTATACCTACGGACAGAATCAAAAACAGTGCCGGGAACCCCCACACGAAGCGATTTAACCAATCCAGTAAACCTAGCAATATGTACCTCCTAGAATATCACCTTTTTCTCTATTTTGCAAGATAAATTTCCAAAACAAAAAGCAGTTTCTGCATTCAGAAACTGCTTTTGTAAAAACATATCTTATTTCCACTGATCCCAAACATCCGGACAGTACCCAACCGTAACCTCTTTACCATTACGGACGATAGGCGTACGCATCAAGGAAGGATCATCAAACACCTTGTCCTCTTTTGCCCTTGTGTCATCCATATATTTCATCAGCGTAACATCCGAACTTTTGGATTCCCAGTTAATTAAATGATCAATACCACCCACGCCTCTCAGGACAGTATCAAATTCCTTGCCGGACAGACCGTATCGAATCAGGTCTACCATTTGATATTTGATACGACGCTCCTTAAAATAGCGTTCTGCTTTCTTAGTATCGAAACATTTGTTTTTGCCAAATATTTGAATGTTCAATATTCTACCTCCACAAGGCACAGACCACAGGCAGGCACCAAAGCGCCGGCATCTGCCCGCTTGGCTGCAAACAACTGCAGGATATTTTCCGGTTGTCTCTCTCCCCTGCCGACCTCCAGTAATGTTCCCACCATAATTCTTACCATATGATGCAAAAAGCCGTTGCCAGTTACAGTGAAAATAATTTCATTTCCGATTCGTTGAATTTCCAATCTTCGAATATAGCGAATCGTAGATTTTTTGGTCTTACTTTGCGCGCAAAAGGCAGCGAAATCGTGTTCACCAAGGAAGTATCCGGCGCCTTTTATCATAGCATCCATATCCAATTCTCTGGGATCGATTAACACAAATTTCCTTTCGAACACACAAGGCGCATCACTGTTCCAAATACGATAGATATAGGTTTTTTCTTTTGCATTTAGACGCGCATGAAAGCGAGGAGAAACATTTCTACAGGAATATATGCCGATATCCTCCGGTAAATAACGACGGAGTTCAGAAAGAATCTTTTCGCATGGCATTTCACTTTCGCAGTGGAAATTTACAACCTGCATTTTGGCGTGTGTTCCGGCGTCTGTTCTTCCACTGGCAGATACCTCAATCTCTTCACCTAATATTCTGCTGAGCGTCTGCTCCAGTTTTGCCTGGATGGTATTATCTGTCCCGGATAGGCGCTGCCACCCACGATAGCGCGTTCCTTCATAACACAGGTCAAGCCGAATATTCCTCATATTCCTTCAGTTCCTCTCTTGCTTCCCGCTCTGTATCAGCAGAGAACAAAAATGTTCCCCGTAAATCATACACATGAACATGTCCCTGCACATAACGAATAGAATACATAATCCATACCTCCTTTGGTGATGGACTCAGTATACTATCCCATCTGTGCAATAAAACGGACTTATTCTACAACTTCATATCCCGCTTCTGTAATTTTTTGCTTTACCAGATTAACATCACAAGAACCGGTTACTGTGACAATTTTCTCCTGCAGATCCACAACTGCGTCCTGCACGCCGGCAATTTCCTTGCAATCAGATTCCACTCTTGCTTTGCAGTGGGGGCACATCATACCATTGACTTTCATAATAATTTCCAAATCTTTTTCCTCCTTAACATTGGCTTTCGGCCTAAAGTAACGCAAACGCAAAGCATTGGTAACGACAAAAACAGAACTAAGACTCATTGCTGCAGCGCCCAACATAGGGCTGAGTTGAATTCCGAATGCCGGATACAGTACACCTGCGGCAATGGGAATTCCCACACAATTATAGAAAAACGCCCAGAATAAATTCTGTTTAATATTTCGAATCGTGGCTTTGCTCATTTCTATAGCCTGTGCAACACCAATCAAAGAAGATTGCATCAAGACCACATCTGCTGCTTCCACGGCGATATCCGTACCTGTACCAATTGCCATGCCCACATCAGCAGTTACCAATGCAGGCGCATCATTAATACCGTCGCCAACCATCAGCACCCGGTTTCCGTTTTTCTGAAGTTGTTCCACCGCACCGGCTTTATCACCCGGTAACACATCAGCAATTACACAGTCGATCCCGGCAGAGTTTGCAATGCTGTTTGCTGTATTTTGATTATCTCCCGTCAGCATAATTACCTTGCAGCGCAAGTCTCTCAGTTGCTTAACGGCTTCTAGCGAGTCCTCTTTCAGCACATCTGCTGCTGCAATAGCACCATAGTATCGCATCTTTGATGCAAAGAATAGCATCGTTTTTCCGGCAGATTCCAGTGCAGGATAGTCAGGAACGGTAATATCCATCTCCTGCATCAACTTCGCATTTCCGCCATAGATTGTCTCATCGGCAATTAAACCGGAAACACCACGACCGGGTAATACACGAAAATCTTCTACCGGAAGATGAGATATCGTTTTCCCTTTCTCCAGAATTGCCTTGGCAAACGGATGTTCTGACCGGGATTCAAGCGATACCGCAATTTGTAACAGTGTATTTTCATCTGAATCACCGGGCAAAATATCGGTAACCTCCGGCTTGCCTTTCGTAAGTGTTCCTGTTTTATCGAGAACAACTGTATCCACTCTGTGCAGATTTTCCAGCACTTCTGCATTTTTGAATAAGACACCGTTCTTTGCGCCTCTACCCGTTCCCACCATAATGGCAACGGGGGTAGCCAGACCCAAAGCACACGGGCAGGAAATCACAAGTACTGCAATGCCGGTTGTAAGCGCAAATTCAAATGTTTCTCCAACAGCCAGCCAAAACCCGAAAGCAACCATGGCAATGACCATAACAACCGGAACAAATACCCCCGCAATCTTATCAGCCAGTCTCGCAATTGGGGCCTTGGAACCGCCCGCTTGCTCCACCAGTCGTATGATTTGGGCAAGAGTAGTGTCCTCACCAACCTTTTCAACGCGGATTTCCAGATAACCCTCTGTGTTAATGGTTGCAGTAGCGACCCGGTCTCCCTGAGATTTCTCTACAGGTATACTCTCCCCTGTCAGGGCACTTTGATCCACTGCGGCTCTGCCGGAGATTACAACACCATCTGCAGGAATTGCGCTGCCGGAACGAACAATCACAATATCGCCAACAATTAGTTGATCTACAGGAATCGTCCGTTCTTTATTCTCTCTGCGAACTGTTGCAATTTTCGGATTCAAATCCATTAATGACGCTATCGCCTCACCGGTCTTGCCCTTGGCACGAGTTTCCAGGAATTTCCCCAAAGTAATCAGCGTCAGGATCATAGCAGCAGATTCAAAATACAGATTTTCGCTGTATTGCGCCACAATATTCCACTGACCGTGTCCTGCGGAATATGCCATCCGGAACAAGGCAAACACACCGGAAATCAAAGCCGCCCCGGATCCCACCGCAATCAGGGAATCCATATTGGGAGATACATGCAGCAGAGATTTGATACCTTTGGAAAAATACGATCTGTTCAGAAACACAACCGGAACAGTAAGAAGCAACTGCAGTAATGCTGCAACCAAAGCGTTCTCTGCACCGTGATACCACCCCGGAACCGGAAGTCCCACCATATGTCCCATGGTAAAATACAT
>JAFXBH010000194.1 GCA_017521875.1 Oscillospiraceae bacterium | reverse complement strand
TCCTGCAATTGGCTGAGAAAGGCCCTTGCGTCATTGTTGGCAGAAATGCTGACTACATTCTGAAAGATCGTACAGATTGTCTCCACGCCTTTATCTATGCTGATAAAGAGGCGCGGGCAGAGCGAATTGTGCGGCTTTACGGAGAATCCGAGAAGTCCCCCCAGGCGCGTCTGAATGAGAAAGACAAACGCAGAAGAGTGAATTATCAGCACTACACCGGCAGAACCTGGGGACAGGCAGAAAACTACGATATCTGCCTGAACAGCAAGATTGGCCTAGACACCTGCACAGATATTTTGGTGAAATTAATGCGGGGCGAATAACAATACAAAGCAAAAGCAGCAGTCGAAAAGACTGCTGCTTTTTTATAATTATTTATCCCACAGACAATTCCAGTTTTGTATGAAATACTCCACGCCGGAATATACCGTGGTAACAATGATCACAGTATTCACAACTGTTGCTATCCAGCCAACGGTAGGAAATGCCATCAATACACACAGGCCGATCATGGTACTGGCGGTTTTGATTTTTCCGCTCCATCCGGCAGCAATCACTTTGCCCTTGCCCACTGCCACCAGCCGCAGGCCGGTAACCGCAAATTCCCGGGTCAGCACCAACATCAGTGCCCAGGCTGACATCGTGCCCCACTCACAGAACATTGTCATAGCCGCAATGGTCAATAATTTATCTGCCAATGGATCCAGGAATTTACCAAAGTCACTAACCTGATTGCACTTCCGGGCAATCTGACCGTCAATATAGTCTGTAAGACTGGCAAGAATAAAGACTGCCAGCGCCAACCACATCCACAGCCCCGGTTGACCACCGCCGAGATACATCAGTACCATAAAAATTGGAATAAACGCCACGCGTACCAGCGTGATCTTACTTGCTAATGTCATCTTACTCCTCCATTATATAGCCTGACAATTCTCCATCTGCCACGCCATCAATACATACTTTTACAAAACTGCCCTCATTTACAGGCTCTTGGGTGGCAAGCCAGACCCGACTGTCAATTTCCGGAGAATCGGCATAAGTACGACCGTAATATTGCTCCAATTCCTCGTCATAGCCGTCTACCAGCACCTGCAGGATTTTTCCCTGCATTGAGGCATTGTAATCATCCATAATTCGGGACTGAATATCCTCAATCTGCTGGGCACGACTCTGGGCAATCTCAGAATCTACAAATTCCATTTCTGCTGCAGGCGTACCTTCTTCAGGAGAGAACGAAAACGCACCTACACGCTCCAAACGCTGCTCCATCAGGAATTGACACAATTCCGCAAACTCCTCTTCTCCTTCACCAGGCAGGCCGGTAATCACGCTGGTACGAATCACCAGGCCGGGAATCCGGGCGCGAAGTTTTGCAAACAATTCCCGCAGAAAATCCCCATCACCACGGCGATTCATCAGTTTCAGTATCCGACTGTTACAGTGCTGAATCGGAATATCCAGGTATTTTACGATTTTCGGCTCACTGGCCATAACCTCGATGAAGGCATCGTCAATTTCATCAGGGTATGTGTAATGAACACGTATCCACTGGATGCCGTCAATTTTGCACAGTTCTCTTAAAAGTTCCGGCAGCAACCGCTGATGACCCGGCAAGTCTGTTCCGTAACGGCTGGTATCTTGCGCTACCACCAACAATTCCTTTACGCCATTGGCAGCCAAAACACGGGCTTCGTAGAGAATATCGTCCATCTGACGGCTGCGGAATTTGCCCCGCAGGTATGGAATAATGCAGTAGGAGCAGCGGTTATCGCAGCCCTCTGCAATTTTAATATAGGCATAATGTTCAGGAGTGGTAAGAATGCGGCCGGTTTCCTCCTCCGGGGCATCAATGGAGGCAAATTCTTCCACAGTCTCCCCTTCCAGTAATTTTTCAATTGCCGGAACAATTTCCGTATAACTGCCTGTGCCCAGAACACCGTCTACTTCCGGAAGTTCTTCCATAATTTCCTTTTGGTAACGCTGAGACAGACAGCCGGTAACCAGAATCTTGCCAACCAGTCCCTGTTCTTTCAGTTGCGCTGTGCGCAAAATATGGTCAATGGCTTCCGCTTTGGCAGAATCAATAAATCCACAGGTATTGATGACCACCACATCTGCGCCGATCACCTCGGCCTGAACTGTGTGGCCGGAATCCTGCACCCGGTACATCATTCGTTCACAATCTACCTGATTCTTGGCGCAGCCCAGGGAGATAAATCCTATATTAGCCATCATAATCCTCCTGAAAATCTGCATTATCATAATAGGTCTGCAACACCGGGCGAATCTCCCGGTAACTGTAACCCCGGCGAATCAGGCCGTCTATGGTGCGGTGCAGGTCCTTTTGATCCCACGATTCCCCCAGCCGGGATTGGATAAATGCCAATATTTTCTCCGATTGGTCGGGGTAATCCTCCAATGCTTCCTGCCAATATTCCTTGGGCACTCGCTTTTCGTAAAGCGCCTGTTTTGCCCTGGCAAGGCCGTACCCTTTGGAGATACACCGCTGCACAATCTGCTGGGCAGTTTTTTGATCATCCAAAAGATCCAATTCCTCCAGCCAGGTCACTGCCTGATGGGCATCCGGTTTACTCTCCCCTTTTTGCACCAGTCGGGATTCCAAATCTGCTTTTGATACACTGCTGGCAGATACGATCCGCACCGCCCGCATTTTAGCCGACATCTTTCCCGCTGCATCGCAGAGACGAAGAAATTCCTCCTGTTCCAGTTCTTTACCGGAATACAAGGCAAAATCCTCTATGGTCTGCCGGTAAAGCCGCATAGCAGAGCCATCATCAAATTTGACAGCATAGCGGCCGATCCGATCCTGCTGGGAGGCAACAGACTCAATCTTCATCGTCGAAATCGTCGGCGCTAACTGCTATGGGCCGCTCTGCAGGCTTTGCAGGGGCTCTGTTGGCGACACCGGCCAAGAGTCTCTCTCTGACCTGACTCTCCACCTCATCTGCCACATCGGGATTGGCCTGCAGAAATGCCTTTACGCTATCCTTGCCCTGGCCAATTCGCTCGTCACCCATGCTGAACCAACTACCACTCTTCTGGACAATATCCATCTGAACAGCCAGATCCACCAGTTCGCCCCATTTGCTGATACCTTCGCCGTACATAATGTCAAAGTAGGCTTCCCGGAAAGGAGGCGCCACTTTATTTTTCACAACCTTAACGCGGGTCTTGTTGCCGACCACTTCGCCGCCCTCTTTCAGGGATTCCACACGACGGACATCCAAGCGGACAGAAGAATAGAACTTCAGCGCATTGCCGCCGGTGGTGGTCTCGGGGTTACCGTACATCACACCGATCTTCATACGCAATTGGTTGATAAAGATCACAACACAGTTGGTCTTAGCGATGGTGCCTGCCAATTTCCGCAGAGCCTGAGACATCAGTCTTGCCTGCAGGCCAACGAATGTATCGCCCATTTCGCCTTCGATTTCCTGCTTGGGAACCAAAGCAGCAACAGAGTCCACTACCACTGCATCCACAGCGCCGCTGCGAACCAGCGCATCGGTGATCTCCAATGCCTGCTCACCGGTATCCGGCTGGGATACCAGCATATCGTCGGTATTGACGCCCAGGGCCGCTGCATACACAGGATCCAGCGCGTGTTCTGCATCCACGAATGCCACTTCGCCACCCATTTTTTGGGCTTCTGCCAAGATGTGCAATGCCAAAGTGGTCTTACCGGAAGACTCCGGTCCGTAAATTTCAATAATACGACCCTTAGGCACACCGCCGATACCCAGCGCTGCGTCCAATGCCAAAGAGCCGGTGGGGATTGCATCCACGTTCATTTCAGGGCGGTCGCCCAGACGCATCACAGTGCCCTTACCAAAATTCTTCTCGATTTGGGAAATCGCAGTTTGCAACGCTTTCTTCTTATCTGTTGCGGGGGTGGGGGTCTCATACGCGGTTTTCTTTGTAGCCATAATTACCCGTCCTTCCTGTCATAACGGGCTAAAACCGCCCGTTCTCTGTCGTTATAATCTCTGGAACGCTCCAGTATGGTATACCCATTCATTTCAAGAAGATCGCACACTGCGTCTCCTTGTCCCATGCCAAATTCAAAACACAGGTAGCCGCCCGGTTTCAGCGCAGCGCTGTAATTTTCTGCAATGGCACGGTAGAAATCCAATCCGTCCTCACCCCCGTGGAGCGCCAGATGGGGCTCATAGTCTGCAACACTCTTTGGCAGTTGCGCCATTTCCTCGGTGGTGATATAAGGAGGATTGGATACAATCAAATCAAATTTGCCCATGAACTTAGGCGGTTTTTCCAATGCGTTTGCCCGTACACAGGTAACTCTTGCAGAGAGTTTTTGGTTGGTGATATTTTTCTTTGCCACCTGCATGGCGCGGGGTGATATATCCGCAAGGGTTACTTTGGCGTCTTTTACCCGATTCGCAATGGCCAAGCCAATGCAGCCTGAACCGGTACATAAGTCCAAAATCCTTGGATTATCATTCAGAAACAACGCTTGCCGAATAGCCAGTTCCGTTACAGCGCAGGTATCGTCCCGGGGAATCAACACATCTGAATTCACCAGCAATTTCATTCCGAAAAATTCCCACTCGCCCAAAATGTAGGCCAAAGGCTCTCCTGTCAGGGCTCTATGGGTCAGGCGGCACATTTCATTGCACACATCTTCGGAAACATACTGCTCTCTGCCAGCAATGATCTGCTCTCGGCTTTTACCGGTTGCATAACACAGCAGTTCTCTTGCTATAAAACCTGCCGAATCAGCATCCTCTTTGGTCATCAGCGTTCTGCGGGATTGCAGGTACAATTCTGAGAGTGTCATTACCAAAGGTCTTCCCCCTCATTTTCCGGAAGAACAGCCTGTAATGCAGCAATGCCTACCTCGATCATACTATCGTCCGGCTCTTTGGTAGTCAGTTTCTGGAACCACATACCGGGGGCGGACAGAACTCTGCTGCAAATATTGTCATGGCGGCCTACCCAGCGGTTAATCTCATAACTGAAAGACACCACCAAGGGTAATAACAGCAATTTAAAGGAAATCATAATGATCTGATACAGAAAACTGCCGCTGATGGCTGCCAACTGAGGAACCAATGTCAGCAGCAAAGAGGATGCAACGGAGAACAATAAAATAGAAATAATCATCACTACAAGCAGAAAACTGGTACCGCAACGAGGGTGCAGCCGTGTCTGCTCACGAACATTCTCCACTGTCAGGGGCAGACCTGCTTCATAGCAACGAATGGTCTTATGCTCCGCACCGTGGTAAGCAAAGACCCGTTTCATTTCATTCATACCGGAGACTAAAACCATATAGCCTGTGAAAATCAGAATTCGGATCAAACCTTCTACAAGATGCAAAACCAGGTTGCTTTCAATCCAGCGCTGGAAAAATCCGCCAACAACCATAGGGATCAGGAAGAACAGAAGAATGGACAAACCCAAGCCCATCGCCACTGCAAATCCTACCACCAATTGCTGGAATTTCTTATCTCCCAGTTTCTCCTCCAGCCATTTGTCCAGTTTGGACGGTTCTTCCTGAGATTCTTCAGGAGAAAGATCCGCAGACCGCATCAACGCTTTTACACCGCAAAGTTGTGCATCAAAAAAAGTGACTGCACCACGAATGATTGGCCATTTCAACGGAGAATTCTCAGGCCTTTCTTTCCGATCGGATACCTCCACGGTCAGTCCGTCTTTTCCCCGGACAACGATGGCGTCCTTTTTAGGGCCGCGCATCATCAGGCCTTCAATCAAGGCTTGTCCGCCGATCATTGTCTTGAATTTCTCTTGACTTGCCATAATAATCCTTCCTTACTGTGTTGCCGGAAGCCGAATGGTGACCAGCGTACCGCCGGCAAGGGCATTCTCCAGGGTCAGTTCGCCGCCGTGCATATGCACGATCTCATCACTGACCGCCAATCCGATACCGGAGCCTCTGGCCTTGGAACTTCCTTTGTAAAATTTCTTCTTCACCAACGCCAGTTCATCCATAGGAATACCTGGGCCGTAGTCTCGAATTCGAACCACCACAAAATCGTCCTGATAAGTCAGGCTGGCGTCGATCCGTTTGCCGTCACCGCCGTGTTTGACTGCGTTGTTGAGAATATTCAAAAACACCTGCCGTAGACGCTGAGGGTCACAGGAAATCTCCGGGATGTCCTGATCATTGTCCACATACTTCAGGCTGATACCCTCTTCCGCCAGGCGACTGCCGTACATAAACACAGTATCTTCAAATTCTGCCCGAATGTCCACCGTTTCCATATTCAGTACCATACGGTCATCCTGAATCCGGGTAAAGTCCAGCAAATCCACCACCATATCCGTCAGTCTGTCTGCCTCGCGATGGATAATCCGCACACCGCGGCGGGTATCATTATCCAATTTGTCAGAACTGAGCAACGTTTCGCTCCATCCGGTAATGGCGGTCAGGGGTGTCCGCAGTTCGTGGGACAGCGAAGAAATGAATTCCCGCTGCAATTTCTCGTTTTCATTAACTTTTAGTGACAGTTCGTTGATCATTCGGGCCAGATCACCGATCTCATCGTTAAATTCTGTCTGAATCTGTATACCGTAACTGCCGTTAGCAATTTTCTGCGCCTTATCAATAATCTCACCCAAAGGAGACAGGATAGAACGGATATAATAGTTACTGCTGATCAGAACCACCAATACCACTACCGCCAAAGCAGACATAGCAATTGCCGTATCGTAATTGCCAGAGAGAAATGCGCCACCTGCCACAATACACGCAAAAACCAATGCGCATACCAATAAGACCGAGTTAATTAACCATCGGCGGCGGAGACCTTTTATCTGAATTTTATGCAGTTTTTGTCTTCTAGTTTTCATGCGCCCCACTTATAGCCGAAGCCCCAAACCGTTGTAATGTAGGTGGGGTTGGCGGTATCGTCCTCAATTTTGATACGCAAGCGGCGAATATTCACATCCACGATCTTCAGTTCGCCTTCGTAATCCCGACCCCAAACTGCAGAGAGAATGTCCTCACGGGACAGGGCTCTGCCGGGATTCTGCATAAACAGTTTTAGTATTGCGTATTCCACCTGTGTCAGCCGAATACGGTTGCCCGCCTTCTCCAAGGTGTGATTCCGGGTGTTCATCACAAAAGGACCCTGGCTGATCATTTCAGAATCTGTACTGCTGTCGCCGCCGATTCTGCGGTACAACGCATCGATACGAGCCGTCAATTCCGCAGGAGAAAAAGGCTTGGTCACATAGTCATCTGCGCCGGTCATCAAACCGGTCACCTTGTCCATCTCCTGGGTACGGGCAGTCAGCATAATAATACCGATCTGCTTACTGGTTGCCCGGATGCGGCGGCAAACTTCAAAACCGTCAATATCCGGCAGCATAACATCCAAGATGGCTACGCCAATATCGGGATAACGGCTGAGTTTCTCCAGCGCCTCCATACCGGTACCTGCCTCGATGGCTTCATATCCGGCTCGTTTCAGGTTAATCACCACAAAACTGCGGATATTGACCTCATCTTCCAAAATAAGTACTTTTTTCATTTTTCATACCTCTGTATCGCTTTCTTTTTCCATCCCTTCCGGAGCAAAAGAAAGTTATCTGTCAGACTGTGTCTGAAAACATCTTTATCTAGGATAGTATAACACAAAAGTTCTAAAATGGAAAGTCATTTTACAACTACATTATCCTGTCCCAACACATTGATCAGTTCATTCAGCATACGCTGATCCAGCGCACAGGTGCTGCCCCGGCGCTGCTTGGTATCAGCAAAATACACCACAACAGAGTTACTGCCAGGGAACATATTCAGGATCGCACGAATCTTGCCGAACAGAGTACCTTCCTCAGAAGGCAATCTCAAGTATAGTGTTCCTGCGGCGGGAACGGAAACAGGTGTTGCCTCCTCCACCGGAGACTGATTGGCAAAATCCGACATAGGCCTTGCCCGGTTGATCACGATTTGTGGCTCTTTATCATCCCGCATAGACAATCTGCCTGTGATCACTACCGGCTGGTTTTCCTTCAGATAGCCGCCATACTGACTCAGCACATTGGAAAATGCTAACATTTCCAT
>JAFXBH010000193.1 GCA_017521875.1 Oscillospiraceae bacterium | reverse complement strand
GGTAATGGCGCCCAGGCAACGGACACCCAGGCCGGGGCCGGGGAAGGGCTGGCGGTAGACCATGGCATGGGGCAGACCCAGTGCCTCGCCCACCACACGGACTTCGTCCTTGTAGAGCAGTTTTACCGGCTCAACCAGTTCAAACTTCAAATCCTCCGGCAGACCGCCCACATTGTGGTGGGATTTCACGGCCTTTTTGCCTTCGGCGGCCTTTACAGACTCCAGAATGTCGGGGTAGATGGTACCCTGTGCCAGGAAGTCAATGCCTTCCAATTTCCGGGCCTCTTCCACAAAGACTTCAATAAATTCCTTGCCGATGATCTTCCGCTTGGTTTCCGGGTCGGAAACACCGGCCAGCAAGTCTAAGAAACGGTCGGTGGCGTCTACATACACCAGATTGGCATCCAGTTCCTGACCGAAGACCTTAATCACATCTTCGCTTTCGCCTTTCCGCATCAGGCCGTGGTTCACATGGACGCAAACCAGTTGTTTGCCAATGGCCTTGATCAACAGGGCGGCCACCACAGAGGAATCCACACCGCCGCTGAGGGCCAGCAGAACTTTCTTATCATCCACCTGTTGGCGGACAGCGGCTACCTGCTCTTCAATAAAAGCGTCAGCCAGGGCTTTGGTGGTGATTCGGGCCATAGAATCGGGACGAACATTACTCATATTAGATTCCTCCGTTTCAGAATAAAAAAGATACTGTGTATTATACAACTGTTTTTTTCTGTACGCAAGAAAAAAATCCAACTTACGTCAGGTTTTTTAATCCAGCGCCAGACCGAAATACTCCGGATGGGGGCAATCGGTTGAAAAGGGCAGAAACATAGCGAAATCCCTGGTCTCTCCCGGGGTGCGGAACTGTCCCCGGGAACAGCCCAGCGCCTGTAAAACTCCCGGCGCGGCTTGTGTGTTTCCCAGCAGTTCCTGAGCGGTCAGAATCTCCCCGTCAGCGGTAGCGGAAAGAAGAAAGTCCGGCCCTTTATAAAAAGCGGCATAGGTCTGCAGATATTCCAAAATTTCTGCTTCCTGCACCACACCCCCGTTGGGCAGATATGCCCGCCGCAAAGCGGCATATTCCTCTGGGCCGATGGGGGTGATCTCCGCCGGGGTATCGCCCCGCAGACAGGAGAATTCTCCGATTTTGGCGGCAGGGCGGTAACCCAGTTTCTGATACAGAGCAAACAGTCCCGGTTCTCCCGGCACTAAGATCGCCCCGGCGTAGCCGTTTTCCTGCAGGCGTTGGTGGGTATCTGCCAAAAGTTGGGAGGCAAGGCCCTGCCCACGGTGGTCTTTGGCAGTGGCGACCCCATAGATATAGGCGATTTTATGATTTTCCACAAAACAGTCGAACCAGTACAGGGCGGTGGCGGGAATGCCGTCCCTGCAGAGATAGTTACACCGCTTCGGGGAATATCCGGTGACAAAAAACTTGTCCACCGTTTCCGCAGAATCTCCGAACGCCTCCATCCAAAGGTTTTTCAGATCAGCAATCATAGCCGTCCTCCTTGAGACAGGCCCACCGCTTTTCTACCAGCCGGGCAGGGCAGTAGGACAGTTTGGCCTTCCGCAGGCCTTCCAGACCCATATCGTCCTCCCGGTTCAACCATTGCAAACGGGGGTATTTCTTCTGAAGATACTGGGCAAACTCCCGGTTGATGGCGGCATACGCTCCGTCATACCCCTGGGCGGCCTTTTCAAAATGCACATCGAAAGTATCTTCCGCCAGGGGAGAGCCCAGGGTCATAGCGATGATCTGTCCTTTGTCCAGCAGGACAAGACCCTCCATGCCCAGTTCCTTGCGATATTTCAGCGCCTTGGTGATGGCGGATTGTTCCAGATAAAAACTGGCGGTGGGATCGGCTTCTTTCCGCTGGGCGTACCACGCGTCCAGCATAGATAATACCTGGGGGGTGTTTTCGTCGGTGATAGGAGCGGCAGTGCAGTGGGGGTGGAGCAACCGGAAACGGTTGCAGTGATTGCGCTTGCGCTGGAGGCGCTTACCTTTCAGTTCCGCCAGGTCGGAAATGGCATACACATAGTCAAAACTATCCCTGTCCGGCTGGAAATAAAACTGGCCGGGATACCATGTTTCCAGCAGTTGCTGATCACGTTCCGACAGGCTGGTAAGCCGGCAGGGAATGCCCCGTTTCCGGGAATCGGAAATGATGGCGTCCAGCGTGGGTTTTAAATTTTCGCCAATGGGAAATAAATACACGCTTTTTCGGTTAAATTGGCAGAAAAATGCCAGATTTCCTTCGTGGAAAGTGGCTTTTTGCCGTCCCCACAGAAAAAGATTGGCAAAATTGTACTCGCAGCCCCGCTGGCCGCAGTGCAATAAAAATCGATCAAATTGGGATTTTTCTTCCGGTTTTAGAGGCAGAAAATTCAGCATAACGGTTCACATCCTTTGTCATACTAGTATAACACAGGCCGGGATTTTTCACAACGAAAAATGTCATTGACAAACCCCGCGCCAGAGAGATAAAATAAGGGGAGATTAAAACGAAAGGAGAAACACCATGGATTCTGGCAGTAGTGGCAATATACCTGGTCGAAGTAGCCGGCAGTCCGTGGGTGGACTCCGGTAGTTTCGATACAGGTGTGACTTCATTTTTAGCAAAGGAGGAACACCCATGACCGAACGGTTTGAAATTTTGGAAAAAACTCTGGTAAAAATGCTGGAGGATAAAAAATACTCTGTCCTGCGGGACATCCTGATGACCATGAACCCCGCGGATATTGCGGCGATCTTTGCCGGCTTGCAGGATCAGAAGATCTCCCTGATGTTCCGGCTGCTGCCCAAGGAATTGGCGGCGGAGACTTTCGTGGAGATGGAAGCGGAAGAGCAGGAATTGCTGATTCAGGGCTTTTCCGATAACGAATTGAAGGAAGTTCTGGACGAACTGTATGTGGACGATGCCACCGACTTGGTGGAGGAGATGCCCGCCAATGTGGTGAAGCGTATTTTGCGTCAGGCAGATCCGGAAATGCGCTCGGCCATCAATCAGATTCTCAAGTACCCGGAAAATTCCGCAGGTTCTCTGATGACCACCGAATATGTCTCCCTCCGGCCGGATATGACCGTGGAGGAGAGTATTCTGCGAATCCGCCGGCAGGGCGTGGATAAAGAGACGATCTATACCTGCTATGTCACCAAAGACCGCAAATTGTTGGGTTTGATCACCGTGAAAGACCTGCTTCTTGCAGAGGACGATGAGACGCCCATCAAGGACATTATGCTGACCAATTTGATCTCTGTTACTACCCATACGGATCAGGAAGAAGTGGCCCGTATGTTCAGTAAATATAATTTCCTTGCCCTGCCTGTGGTGGACAAGGAGAACCGTATGGTGGGTATCGTCACCTTTGACGATGCAATGGATGTTATTGAAGAAGAGACCACCGAGGATATCGAACTGATGAGCGGTATGTTGCCCTCGGAAAAGACCTACCTCCGCAGCAGCATTTGGGAACTGTTCAAAAACCGGATTCCCTGGCTGATGCTCTTAATGGTGTCTGCCACCTTCACCGGAATGATCATCAATTCCTTTGAAGATGCCCTGGCTATGCAAGTGGTGCTCACCGCCTTTATCCCGATGCTGATGGGTACCGGCGGTAACTCCGGCTCCCAGTCCTCGGTTACCATTATCCGCGCCCTGAGTCTGGACGAAGTGCGGTTTTCCGATTGGCCTGCGGTGCTGTGGAAAGAGATTCGCACCTCTGTCCTTTGCGGTGTGGTGCTGGCGCTGGTGTGTTTTGTGAAGATCTGGCTGGTAGACCGTTGGCTGCTGGGGAATACCCAGATCACCCTGATGGTGAATGTGGTGGTGTGCCTTGCCCTGCTGGTAACGGTGATCGCCTCCAAGATCGTAGGTGCGGTGCTGCCTATGGCGGCCAAGCGGATCAAATTAGACCCGGCGGTTATGGCCAGTCCTTTTATTACCACCATCGTAGACGCCCTGTCCCTGCTGGTGTACTTCCTGTTTGCCAAGACATTGCTGAAATTATAAAAAAGAGTGAGTAAAAACTCGCTCTTTTTTCTTGCCAAAAGGAGAAAAATTTGTTACTCTAACAGTAATCAGACCTAAAAATACATAAAGGAGAGTTTCTTATGGAAAAGTCCTTGGATTTTGAAAAGCGAATGCTGCAGGTACATAAGCCCAACCGGGTCAATCCCGCGGCGCTGGAAAGTGTGGAAGGCGTTCGCATTACTCCGGAATGGAAGATCGTCTATCCCGCAGCGTCGGACATTGTGCTGGTCAACGGCGCAAAGGACCTGCAGGACTACTTTCAGGTGTCTATGAATGTGGATCTTGCGTTGGAGACAGCCGAAGAATCCGGAGAGAAGACAATCTTTATTACCACGGATAATTCTCTGCAGCCCCGGAGTTTCCGGATTCAGGTCTCCGACCGGATCGTGATCACCGGTGTAGACCCCCGATATACCGCTCAGGGCGGATATGCTTTGGAAGATATTCTGAATATGAACGAAGCCCCAGTGATTTCCCCCCGGGACGAAACCAAGCAGATGCGGTTTTCCATGCGTACCATCAACGGCGGTATGCACGATGAACATTACCCTGACGCGCATTTGCAGCAGATCGCCCACGCAGGTATGACTGCAGTGGATTTGTACCTGCTGGACGCAGCCACCAATCCGGAAACTGCGGCAAGAATCAACGACATCATCACCCGGGCAGCCAAATTTGGTTTGGATGTGTATGGGTTCCCCCATTTTTATAACACCGTCCACCCGGATGAGCCGGGAGCGTTTGCCCATTACGATGGTATGTACGGCAAACTTATGGAGACACTTCCAGGCCTGAAAGGCCTTTTGATCGTAGGCGAGTGCTGCGAATTTCCCTCCAAGGACGAACGCACCACCGGTAAGAGATGGGTGGATTCCATAAATGACGAAAAGACCAGCCCCGGCTGGTTCCCCTGTCGGGATTATCCTGAATTTGTATCCTTGCTGCGAGATGTAGTTCACTCCCACGCCCCGGAGGCAGAAGTGGTATTCTGGACCTACAACTGGGGTTATGAACAGCAGGAACTGCGGGAGGAATTGCTGCGGAATGTTCCGTTGGACATCCCTATGATGGCTACCTTTGAAATGTTTGAGGAATACAACATTTCCCCCGAGATTCAGGAGTTTACCACCGACTATTCCCTGTGGAAGATCGGTCCGGGAAAATACTATGCCTCCGAAGCCGCAATTGCCCGGGAGAGAGGCCTGAAAATGTATTGTATGGCCAACACCGGCGGCAACACTTGGGATATTGGCGGCGTGCCTTACCTGCCTGCGCCCCAGCGGTGGATTCAGCGGTGGCAGGCGGTGGCAAACACCCAGGATACCTTGAAAATGGATGGCACCCGGGAGTCTCACAGTTATGGTTTCTGGCCCTCTTTCCTGCCGGAAATGGCAAAATACGCCTATATGACCCCGGCTACAGACCTGAATGAATTGCTGGAGAAAATTATTGTCCGGGATTTTGGCAAGGAGAATCTGGAAACCGTGCTGGCGGCATTTGGTCATTTCTCCGAGGGTATGTCCCATTGCGTATCCACCTGTGAGGACCAGTACGGCCCTGCCCGTGTCGGCCCGTCTTACCCGTTGTTCTTCGTGCGCTGGGAGCGGATTCCCAACTGCCCTGTAACCGGCAAGTCTGTGAATGAAGAGGGTTTCCCGGTATATACCTATAATTTGGACCGGATCGAAAAACTCCGCTACGAAACAGCGGAATATCAGGAAATGGCCCGGCAGTTTGCTTTGGGTTGCGATTTGCTTGCCCCGGTGGTGGAAAATTTGCCGGAGAATAAAAAGGCTGACGCCCTGCATATTTTGCAGGTGGCGACCTATATCCGCAACAACGCCATTACCATTCATCATACCAAGCGCTGGCACGATCTGAAGGGCATGCTGGGCATCTATGTGGATGCATATCCCACCTGGGCCGGCGGCAGAAAGAACGCCCCGGATACCAAGAAAGCGGAAAAACCCCTGATTCCCGTGGAGGACAAGCGTCCTGTTGTGGAAGAACTGCTGGAGATTATCCACGCCGAAATTGAAAACGCCAAGGATACGATTCCCTTGGTGGAGGCAAACTCTCGGCTGGGTTACGAAAAAGAATACGGCTACAGTTGTTGCAAGGAGCAACTGCTGTGGAAAATTCAAATGGCAGAACGGACCATTGCAGAAGAACTTCTTCCCCTGCTGGAAAAAATTTAACAGAAAAACGGCGAAAAATATCCCCCCACCCGGCTTGTACGGTGTGGGGGGATTTTCTATAATAGGGATTAAGGTGCCCCGGCAGGCTGGAACCCAACCGGGGCGTGCCAACCAAACTGATCAAAAGAAAGGCAGGCACGGCTATCATAGCACAACCTGCCGAAAAAAGAAAGAGGTATGTTATGAAAAAATTGTTTGCAATGTTCCTTGCGGTTTCCATGAGTGTGGGCCTGCTTGCCGGTTGCGGCAATCCCGGTGCTGATTCGGAAGCCACCCGTACCATCACCGACGGTGCAGGCCGCCAGGTGGAAGTGCCGGAAACGGTTCAGTCTATCGTTTGCGTCGGCGTCGGTGCCCTGCGGTACACCTGTTATATGGGGGCGCAGGATCTGGTGGTAGCCGTAGAAGACTGTGAAAAAGAACCGGTGATCTCCCGGCTTTATAATTTTGTCAACATAGAAAAATTCCGGGATCTTCCGGTGATCGGCACCAACGGTAATCCTTTTGCCGAGGAGATCATCAAGGCTTCTCCCGATGTGATTGTGATGAGCAAATCCGCCTCCGTGGAAGCCGACGATCTGCAGAATAAAACCGGCACGCCGGTGGTGGTAGTTCCCGGCAGTGATACCACATTAGATCAGGCGGCTTTTGATACCATTGCCATTATGGGTCAACTTTATGGCAAAGAGACCCGGGCGGCGGAACTGACGGACTACTTAAAGGGCATCGAGAAAGATCTGTCTGATCGCACCAAGGATATTCCCGACGGTGAAAAGCCTTCCGTCTATGTAGGCGGCGTGTCTTTCAAAGGTCACCACGGTTTTGAGGGTACGGAAGCCGGCTATGGCCCGCTGGCCCTGATCGGTGCAAAGAATCTGGCAGATACTACCGGAAAATCCGGCGCATTTAACATCGATTTGGAACAGGTACTTTCTTGGGATCCGGATGTGATTTTCCTGGATTTTAACGGTATGTCCATCATCAACGAGGATTACAGTAAAAATCCCGATTACTACAACGCCCTGACCGCAGTGCAGCAGGGAAAGGTCTATTCCCAGATATCCTTCCGCTCCAATGCTTCCAATTTGGAAACCGCTTTGGCAGATGCTTATTATGCTGCCTGCGTGATCTACCCGGAGGCATTTGGCGATATCAATCCGGAGGTAAAAGCCGGAGAGATCTTTGAGAAACTTTTGGGAGTCAATCCCTATAACAGTCTGAAGGAGGCGGGCTATGCATTCCGTCCGATCAAAATTGGAGAATAATATAGATGGGTTGTACCGGAAGAATCAAGTCAAAAGCATCAGTTTTCTGATTGTTTTAGGCGGTGTGCTGCTGCTGGCAGTGCTTTTGAGTCTGCGGGCAGGTTCTTACAATACCCCTATGGGGGAATTGCTAAAGGGCATTTTCGGCGCATCTTCCGATAAGAAGATCAACCTGGTGGTGCAAAATAACCGCCTGCCCCGGATCATTACCGCAATACTTGCCGGCGGCGGATTGGGGCTTGCCGGTTGCGTTCTGCAGGCGGTGCTGCGCAATCCCTTGGCATCGGCATCCACCTTGGGTGTTTCTCAGGGCGCAACATTCGGTGCGGCTTTCGCCATCGTGGTGCTGGGACTGGGTGCGACCTCCGGGTTTGGCATCTCTCTGTGTGCATTTTTCGGCTCGATTGCCGTGGCGCTGGTGATTTTGGGACTGTCCAAATTCCGACAGGTATCCTCGGAGGGGATCGTGCTGGCCGGCGTGGCCATCAGTTCTATGTTCACCGGGGCAACCACCCTGATCCAGTATTTTGCCGATGAAGTGGAACTGTCCACATTGGTATTCTGGACTTTTGGCGACCTGGGCAGTACCGGTTGGAAAGATTTAGGCGGTATGGCTGCCGTAGTGGCGGTACTTTGCATCTACTGTTTTGCCCGCCGATGGGATTATAACGCCCTGCTGGGTGGAGAAGAGACTGCCGTCAGCCTTGGTATTCGGGTAAAGGCCTGACCATGGTGAGTATGCTTCTGTGCTGCCTGTGCAGCAGCGTGGTGGTCTCCCATGTGGGACTCATCAGTTTTATCGGCTTGGTTGCCCCCCATATCGTGAGAATGGTGGTGGGCAATAATCATGTGTATCTGATTCCCGGATCTGTTTTGGGCGGCGCAACACTGTTGTTGCTGGGCGATTTGTTTGCCAGAACCGTTATCAGTCCGGTGATTCTGCCCATTGGCGCAATCACCTCGTTCCTGGGCGGCCCGCTGTTTTTGTATCTCCTGTTCAAAGGAGGGCGGAAATCATGATGGAAGTCAAAAATGTAAGTTACCGCTACAAAGGCGGCCCGGATGTACTGAAAAATGTATCTTTCACCGTGGAAGAGGGACAGTTCCTTGCTATTTTGGGCAATAACGGCGTGGGCAAAAGTACCCTGCTGAAATGCTTCAACCATATTCTGAAACCGGATGGGGGGGAAGTTTTGCTGAATGGAGAAGACCTGCTGAAACAGCACACCCGGCAGGTGGCAAAGCAGGTGGCTTTTGTGTCACAAGGCGTTCCCGATACCCAGATGACCGTCCACGATGTGGTGATGCTGGGCCGCAGACCCTATATGAAATGGGGCTTTACAGAAGAGGATCACCATATTGTCCACGATGCTATGCACCGGCTGGATGTGGAGGATATGCGGGGTAGATTTTTGAATCAACTTTCCGGTGGCGAAAAGCAGAAAGTGATGCTCTCCCGGGCGCTGGCGCAGCAACCGAAAGTTCTGTTGCTGGATGAGCCTACCAGTGCGCTGGATATTCAAAATCAGTACGGCGTACTGAAAATGGTGCGTTCTATCTGTCACGAAGATAACCGGATCGCTGTGGTGGTGATTCACGATTTGAATTTGGCGCTGCGGTTCTGTGATCGTTTTCTGCTGCTGAAAGATGGAGAGGTTTATCGTTACGGAGACAGGTCTATTTTGGATTTCGTGGCGTTGCAAGAGGTCTACGGCGTCCATGCAAAAGTGGTGGAAGTGGAAGGCCGTCATATGGTGCTGGTGGAGGAATGATATGAAAACTTGGAATGATTGTGTGGCCTTTCACGGCCACGCCTGCGGCGGCCTGACCATTGGCTATAAAGCCAGTTTGTACGCTGCCCAACTGCTGAAATTGGAATTTTCCGAAGACGAACAAGTGGTTTGCATCACGGAAAATGATGCCTGCGGCGTAGATGCCATTCAAGTGATGCTGGGCTGCAGCGTGGGTAAGGGGAATCTCCTTTTCCATATTCGGGGTAAATCGGCCTACTCCTTCTACAACCGGAAAACCGGCCAATCCGTCCGATTGGTGCTGCATCCCCGGCCGGCGGAAATGACCAGAGAAGAATCCTTTACCTACTATCAGGCCTGCCAACCGGAGGCGATGTTCGAGGTAAAGGAAACCACCCTGCCACTGCCGGAAAAAGCCCAACTGTTTGAATCCCATATTTGTGCCTCCTGCGGAGAATCTACCGGCAGCAAATGGTTACGGGAGAAAGACGGCAATCTCTACTGCCTGGATTGCTGGGAGAACATAGAATAAAACAGAAACCGCCCACGCCGAAAAACCCGGCGTGGGCAAATTTGATATCCAAAGGGGATAATTTCCTTAAGGTTTACAGCAAGACTCGTTTTTGGCTCCAAGATCTTGCAGCAATCTGGCCTCTTCCTCGGTAGCGCCCAGAAAACGGAAGGCATCAGATAGCAGCGGCAGGAAGGGACAACGGGAGAAATGCATAAGCGCCTGACGGTCTTCGGTTCGCAGAATAAGGAGAATCAGTTGCACCAGATCGGATAGAAGGCCGTCTTTCTCCATTACCCGGTCTTTTGTTCCGTTGTAGGCAGTCGCAAGGGTCTTGGCATCATAGCGAAAATCTACCCAGTCGTTGTGCAGCGTTGCGGTAACATACCGTTTGCGTGTGTACTTGTCCCCGTGGGAGGAAATCATATCGTTAAACAAAAGCGTCATACGATGCATTACCACCCAGGTCAGGACAGAGGGGATTTCCGAGTGTTCCGGTAGTTTTTCCAGATAAGCCTGCAGATATGTGTTGTGGGAAAGGGCATTCCAGAGTTGGGCGTCGCTGTTCCACTGATTGCTATGCAGCACCTGGTCAAAGGGATTCCGGGCATCCTCCTCCTGAGAGGTGTGGTTGTCCACGCTGAGAAGAATGATTTCCCAGGGATTGTCTATGGCGCTATGTAAAAGGGAAACCACCCTTTGCCCTTCAGGCATGGTAAAACAATGGAGATTCTGTCCGTACAGAAACAGAAGTTCGTTGATATAGGGGGTATCGTGGTTGGCGACAGCCTGATGGAGATAATATTCCAACTGGAACATGTGGCTGCGGTACTCGTTGATATGGGAAACAAGGGACACAGTCAGATCCCCATTGCTGGGTATAGAATGCAAATTCTGGCAGTAACCGTAGGCGGCGGCATTATCCTGCAGGATTTTCTCCAGACCTTTCTTTTTGCCGTCCCGCCCGTAGTATACATCTACCATAGTCAGGGTCAGCGCGATGAGTACCGGAATATTCAAAGTGAAAAACACCAGAAAAGCCAAGTGATTATTCAGCAGCGCGCTGATGCCGGCGCCCACGGTGGCGGTAATGGAATAGGCGGTGTAGGAGGCGAAACTGCCGAACAGGGGCTTAATGAGTTTGGCTTCGGCAATGTTTTCCCAATAGACCACTACGCTCTTGTCGGAAAGGACACTCATCACAGAGATGGTAATGAAAGTCAGGGAAAGTTGGGCGCCGTAGTAGCCCAGCAGATCACCGGGGAGTTGGATTTTGGGAATGGTCAGTCCCCACATACCGGGAACCCACAGGGTAACGCCGATCAAAGCAAGAGCCAGAAGGGATGTGCACCAAAGGGTTCTTGCTTTGTGCATTTCCAAGGAGAGAAAATGGCGGGAATGATGATCGGAAAAGGCCAGAGTCAGAATCAGACCGATCAGAAGTCCGGCGGTGATGATTCCCAGTACCGGATTCCGCACTGCCGGATTGGGCAGCAAAAACGCCCCAACAAAGAAGAATACAAAGAATGCAAAAAACAGCAAGACAAGATTCGCCCCAGCCTGCGTAGTGGGCCGTGGGCCTTTGCGCGTGAGGCGCGGGATCATAAGGATGAAATAACAGAGCATAGTCTGCAGCAGAAGCATCATACAGGCAACCACTGCCTGGGAAAAAGGAGAAATGCCGGAGGATTTGTGAAGAACAAAGCCCCCTCGGTCAAATATTTCCCATGTAAAGAGTAGTCCGGCAAGCAAAGCGCCCCAGCAGAATATGTAAAGGATTTTGGGCCAATTGGTTTTTTGTCTCATAAGCAGTATCTCCTGACTTTTTTGAAGAGGGATTACGCCAATTCCAGAATACCGTCGGTGCATTCCACCCGGGCAATGCTAATATTGCCACAGGTAATTTTTCCCCATTGGGCTTTTGTGCCCCGGTAAATCACATGGGTCAAGGCAGTACACTGACTCAATGCGCCTTCGCCAATTTCAGTGACACTGGTGGGGATCGTGATGCTTTCCAGAGCGGTACATCCGTAAAACGCAAAATTTCCAATCTTGCTTACCTGAGAGGGGATGGTAATATTGGTAAGAGCCGTATGGCAGAATGCATCGCTTTCGATTTCGGTTACACTTTCAGGAATGGCCAGAGTTTCCAAAGCACACCCACAGAAAGCGTTTGTTCCAATTCGTGTTACACCTTCCGGAATGGAAATGTCCGACAAATTTACGCAGCAGTAAAAAGCAAAGTCCTCGATTTCCGTAATAGAATCGGATAACTTCACAGTGGTCAGCGCGGAGCAATCCTTAAATGCGCCGCTGCCAAGGAAAGTAACACTGTCGGGGATCACAATATCGGTCAACGCAGTGCAGCCTTCAAACGCTGCGAATTTGATTTTGGAAACCGTTTCCCCGAGATGAACTGCCTTCAACTTTTCGCAACCGGAAAACGCCTCATCGCAAATGGTTGTAACACCGGCGGGAACGGTAATGTTTTCCACGGTTTCGCTGTCTTTAAATGCGCCCTCGCCGATAACGGAAACGCTGCGGGGAAGCATTACATCACTATTGCGACCCACATACTTGAAAAGGGTATCATTCGCCAATAGAAAATCCTTTGTATCTTCCGTTGTATCGTTGCGAATTTGAAAAATTCTGCTGAGTTTCTCCGCAAGAACAGGGACATCCTCCTGGCACATATATCGAAGAATCGTCTTTTCTTTTTCCTGAGCAATGATACTGGATACAGTAGGTTTTACATCATTGGCTTCATCCCATGTAAGTCTTTGTTCAATCGTGGCTTTGCCCAGCAAGATATCGGGCCGAAGATCAGGCAGCGGAATCAGGGAGACCATAACATTTCGCTTTTTGAACTGACCGTTTTGGTAAAGTATTTCCAACTCTGCTTTGGTGGAACTGGAAATATAATGATCGCTGAATAAGATGACAGAACCCAAACAGTTGGGGTTTTCGTATTTGGACCGGAACTCAGATAACCATTTGTCATCGCCCTGCATACCGTTGTCGTACCAAAAACGGTAGCCTTCCCGGCGCAAATATTCCAGGAATATATAGACATCTACAAAATCCTTGCGGGAGTAACTGACAATGATATAGGTTTCCCTGTCAAAATCCAAATCCGGTACTTTAGGCCGGGCATCTTCCGGAACGGTGTCGTATTCGCCGCGTTCGATTCGATCTGCAACCGCCATCAGTTTTTTTCTGTATTCTTGAAGATCCATAAATCGCCCTCCTCCAAGCCTTTTGTTTATTCTACAAAAAACTGCAGGAAAATGCAAGGTTGGTCAAAAACAAAATAGATCATTGTTTGACTGTTGCATTTAGATGGGTTCGAGAGCAGACACTTATTGTATGTAGACTTATTGTATTACAAAAATTAAAATGAAAGAAAATCATAATGAGGTGATTGAATGGATATTATCAAGGTTTTTGGTACCAATGTGCGAAAGTATCGCAATGAAAGGAAAGTTTCCCAAGAGAAATTCGCAGAACTTTGCGGTTTGCATAGGACATACATAAGCGATATTGAATGTTTTCGCCGCAGTATTTCTCTTGACAATATTCAGAAAATCGCGGATGCGTTAGAAATTCAAACTTATAAATTATTTGTGCCTCCACAGGGTGCAGACAAGTGAGAATGATATGCGCATTTTTATATGAGGCAAGGAGCGTGTGATATGAAAAAAGAAGAGATGTGTCAAGAAATTTTCAAAAAACTGATGGAAAAACTTCCCTCGGCGTGGGAGGGAAAAGAAACAATACTTTATATGAAGAAAAACGGATGCCGCAACTGGCGTCAAATGGAGTGGCCGGGTTGGTATTTCCAATTTATGTGTGAGACCGTTTTAAGCAAAGAAGGGTTCTTCTCTATTCCCGGTCCTTCCTATGGAAATGTAGAATTTGACGGCAAGAGAAACATTCCTTGGGATTTTAAGGCCCATACTTCCAATGCTTCTGGTAAAAATAAAGTACCGACCAACGGCTATCAAGAAGTTATGGCAGCCATTGAAGAATACGGCTGTGTTGGTTTTATGATTGCGTCCGGAAATGCGATCTTCGATGATGCAAATCAAACATTCAAAAAATGGCACGACGAACTGAAAGGCAAAACATCGGATTATGAGAAGGAACGCATTGCCCGCGGGGCACCTTCCCGTAGACGGAAGGCATCTTTCAAATTGGACGCGATTTATTTTATATTTGTAGATAAAGATACCATTCAATATTGTGGCTCATTCCAGGGAGGAATGAGAAATTCCAATGGTGTACCGCGGAATCCCAAAGTAATGATAGATGTTTCTGACTCTAGATTGGAACAGTATAAATTTACCATCTAATGGATAACACCACTACCCCTATTACGCGGGGTAGTGGTGTTTTTATTCTTCAAAAAGAGTTAATTGTGTGTCTTGGGAATCCAATTGTGTCATGGGATCCCATTCTCCCTTGTCGTGCTGATCAAGGTTAAATAGTTGTTCAGTTAAAAACCGCACACAATTCACATTTACTGCGTTTCCAAACTGTTTGTAAGCTTGATGGTCGTTTTTGTTTGGGATAAATGTGTCAGGAAAACTTTGTAGTCTGGCAGCTTCTCGGGGGGTGAGTCTTCTCTTATATTTTCCAATGATGGGAATTTGCACCATCGCAACCAAAGCGGGAAAAGAATCCGGTCGTTTTACCCGTATGCCGGAAGGCCTAAATTGAATAAACCCTTCCCATATGCTGGAAATAGAAGTTCCGGCTTGCCATTCAAACTTTCTGTTAGTCGGTGTAAAATCCTCTAGGTTATTCCATTTCTCCAACCATTGGTCAATAAATTCCTTATTGTTGGCGTATAATTCCCGGTTCTTTCGGCAAAAATCAGCCTTCCATTTGGGTAGTTCAGATGTATCATAAGTTTCTTTAAACTCAAATGCCCAGATGGGAAAGCCAATCACTTTCTCTTTAATTCCCAGATAAAATTCATTCCAGCAGTTGAGAACAGTTTCTTCCTCTTCTGAGATACTATATTTAGGATCGGGGTTTTCCTCAATAATTCCAGCCGCGTAGATATCCAACTCGTGCTTTTCTCTTGTGGGAATATTGAAATTAAGATGGTTAACGCCCAGTGAGTGATGGACACCGAGAATATATACGCGTTCTCTTAATTGGGGAATGCCTAACTGGTGGGGACTCATAATAATGGGCTCATCGGATAAAACATATCCCAACTCGGTCAATTTTCTCTTAATAACGCGCCAGGTATTGCCACCATCATGTGCTACTAGATTTCTGACATTCTCTAAGATAATAAATTTTGGCTGCTTATTTTTGAGGATTCTTACAATTTCAAAGAACAAGGTACCCTTGGTTTCGTCGGCAAATCCCTGTTGCCGACCAGCCTTAGAAAAGGCTTGACAGGGAAAACCCGCGCAAAGCACATCGTGATCTGGAATTTGATCGTTTTCAATTTTGGTTACATCATGGGCAGAGTCAAGACCGTAATTCGTCATATAGGATTCGATCGCATATGGATCAATTTCAGAAGCCAGTACGCATTTGCCACCCAGATCATGCATAGCCTGATGAAAGCCACCAATGCCTGCAAATAAATCTATAAAATTGAAACGCTTGCTGTTAAAATAATTCATGATCTTACACCAAAAATTCTTTTTATATAGATCGCAAGGGAGTATTTATATGATTTTATCATAAATAATAGATAATTTCAACTTGTGAAAAAGGAGACGATATAGGACTCGATTTGCATTTTCTTTCGCGAACGAAAGAAAATAAATGTTCGCCTCGGTCGAGCCCTCGGCGGCAACGCTCATCCGCGTTGCATTTAGATGGGTTCGAGCCCTAAGTCCACAGAGAAAAAGAAACCACACCCAAAGGTGTGGTTTCTTTTTCTGGTGGACGATATAGGACTCGAACCTATGACCTTCCGCACGTCAAGCGGATGCTCTAGCCAGCTGAGCTAATCGTCCAAAGGCAGGAGTCATTATAACCAACAATCTGCCGTTTGTCAACCCTTTTGGAAAAAATTACGAAAAAGGCGGCAAAACAGGGGATCTCCTGCTGAAAGGTTTAAAAATATTTTTCCATTTCCCGGGAAGCAGACAGAACTTCCTGCTGCAATTCCCTTGCGGACATCCGAAGTACACCGCTGCGGAGGGAACTGATCTGCACAAGACTGTCGCTGGTGGCCACCCGGACGGCATAGTTCTTGCCAATCTGATCCACCAAACTCTCGATATAGGCGTCGGCGGTTTGATTTTCCTTGGTGTAGACCACCTGAATGTTGTGGAAATTCTCTTTTTCACCGGGATTGCCTTTGACTTTGTAGCCATCGAACACCAGCACCAGCCGGATTTTCTTAAATCCTGCATAACTGGAGAGAATGTCACACAGCCGTCTCCGTGCCGCGTCCAAATCCTCTTTGGCTATGGCGGCAAGGTTGTCCCAAGCGAAAATGATATTATAGCCGTCCACGATAATGGCGGAATCCCGGGGCGGCCGAATGGTGACCTCCTCGGTGGCAGGTCGGTTTTCCGGCGGACGGCGGAGGACAGTCTTCACCGGGCCAAATTCCCGCTCCATAATGGCCTGCAATTCCTTGTCATCCAAGTGGATATTCCGGGTGATCAGGGCAGGTTGGGCAGGTTCTTTCTCCTGATAGCCGCTTTCTAAGTGCATATACTCCCGCACCTGATGCCATTTCACGGTGAATCCCGCTCCGTGACTGCAGAATACGGAGTCCGGGGTGTTTTCCAAGTCGGATTCCGGGTCGTATCCCATTTCCTCCACCACCTGCTGGGTGTTATGACAGGGGGCGTAGCCGTGGAGAGTCAATTGCAACTGCCCCAGACCTTGGGTGTAGGCGGCCACTTGGGTGGCATAATCCCCAATTTCCGATGCGGGTACAAGACCGGTCAGGGTACTGTTGCTGCCGTCGGATTCCGGGCCGTCAAATTCTACGCTCATAGCCCGGATATCGGTGATGGCTCTGCCCACCTGAGGGGTGGGAACGGTGAGGGTAAAGGCGTACCAAGGCTCTAACAGCACCGATTCTGCCTGCATTAAGCCCTGCCGTACGGCTCGGTAAGTGGCTTGGCGGAAATCGCCCCCTTCGGTGTGTTTCAGGTGGGCTTTGCCCACCAGCAAGGTCAGTTTCATATCGGTGATCGGTGCACCCACCAACACGCCCTT
>JAFXBH010000192.1 GCA_017521875.1 Oscillospiraceae bacterium | reverse complement strand
TCTGTCCTTACCAAATTCCTCAAATTCGGTACGGGCACGGACAACCACCTTACCACGACCGGTGGCATAAGCAGCGCGGATACCGCTGCGACCCATGATAATACCGCCGGTGGGGAAATCGGGGCCGGTCACATGCTCCATCAGGTCGATGGCGGTGATCTCCTCATCGTCCAGCACAGCCACGCAGGCGTTAATGACCTCGGTCAGGTTGTGGGGCGGAATATTGGTGGCCATACCAACGGCAATACCGGAAGAGCCATTGACCAACAGGTTGGGGAAACGGCTGGGGAGAACTCTGGGTTCTTTCCGGGATTCGTCGAAGTTGGGATCCCAGTTGACAGTATCCTTGTCAATGTCCCGGAGCATCTCATTGGAGAGTTTGCTCATTCTGGCTTCGGTGTAACGGTAAGCAGCAGGGGGATCGCCGTCCACAGAACCGAAGTTGCCGTGGCCGTCCACCAGCATATAGCGCATAGAGAAGTTTTGCGCCAGACGCACCATGGCGTCGTACACAGACGCGTCACCGTGGGGGTGGTACTTACCCAGCACATCACCCACGCAGGTGGCGGATTTCTTAAAAGGCTTGTCGGAAGTCAGACCTGACTCATACATAGTGTACAGGATACGACGGTGAACAGGCTTCAGGCCGTCCCGCACATCCGGCAGCGCACGGCCTACAATAACGGACATAGCATACTCGATGTAGGATTTTTCCATTTCCTCCACCAGGTTGGATTCCGTAATCATCTGCTCCGGGAATAAAATATCCTCCGGCTTATAATCTCGATTATGTTTTGCCAAAAAAACACCTCCAAGTATCCCTTCCCCCGGGGGGAAGGTGGCAGCCCAACGGGCTGACGGATGAGGATCGGCGATACCTACCGATCAACATCTCTCCTTTACAATTTTATCTATTTCCGCACATACTGCGGGAAAATTCTTTTGCACATCCAAATTTGTAAATCGCAAAACGGAAAGTCCTTGTGATTCCATATATTTGGTTCTTACAAAATCCTTTGTTATCTGTTCTGTTTCATAGTGGCCGGAGCCATCCAGTTCCACCACCAACATCGCCTTATGACAGTAAAAATCCGCGATATATTCCCCAATCACATATTGCCTGCGGAATGGAACAGGATACTGTCTCAAAAACTGATACCAAAGCCTGTTTTCTTCTTTGGTTTGATTTTTTCTCAATTTCTGAGAAAGTGGTGTGAGATTTCTGTTTCTATCCATAATTATCTCAGTAAAAAGTTTGATATTCTTCCCTTTGAAACAAGCCTGACAGAGGGTTCTTGCCCTACATTTCTGTCCCTTATACCCTCTCCCGGGGAGAGGGTGGATTTTGCGAAGCAAAAGACGGGTGAGGAACGGCGAAATTTTCAAATTTGACTAAGCCTGACAGAAGGTACTTGCCGCAGATTTCTGCCCGTGTTCCTCATCCGCCCCTAAGGGGCACCTTCCCCTCGGGGGAAGGTTTTAAATATCAATATTGATCGCGTATTTTGCGTTGCGCTCGATCCATTCTTTCCGGGGCTCTACCTGCTCGCCCATCAGCACGGTGAAAATTTCATCAGCCCGCCGGGCATCTTCCAAAGTGATCCGGCGGAGTGTCCGGGTGGTGGGGTCCATAGTGGTCTCCCACAGTTCGTGGGGGTCCATCTCACCAAGGCCCTTAAACCGGGAAATTTCCACTTTCGCGCTGCTTTCTCCACGGAGTTCTGCGGAGACCTGATCTCTCTGCTCGTCGGAGTAAGCCACCCGCTCGGTCTTGCCCCGCTTCAGTTTGTACAGGGGCGGTACGGCGGAGTACACATAGCCGTTTTCGATCAGCGGACGCATATACCGGAAGAAGAAAGTCAGCAGCAGTGTCCGGATATGGGCACCGTCCACGTCCGCATCGGACATAATGATGATCTTGTGGTAACGCAGCCGGTCAATGTCAAAATCCTCACCGATACCGCCGCCCAGGGCGATGATCAGGGGGGAGAGTTTGTCGTTGCCGTAGATTTTATCAGCCCGAGCCTTTTCCACATTCAGCATTTTACCCCACATGGCCAGAATTGCCTGGAAGCGGGAGTCTCTGCCCTGAATGGCAGAGCCGGCAGCGGAGTCACCCTCGACGATGTACAGTTCGCAGAGGGAGGGATCTTTTTCGTTGCAGTCCTGGAGTTTATCCGGCATACCACCGGATTCCAGACCGGTCTTGCGACGGGCATTTTCTCTGGCTTTCCGGGCGGCTTCTCTGGCCCGGTTGGCCATCATAGCCTTCTCCAGGATGATCTTGGCGGTGGCAGGATGCTCTTCAAAATAGGTGGCCAGTTGGTCGCCCACGATCTGCTCCACCAAAGTACGGATATAGGCGTTGCCCAATTTTGCCTTGGTCTGGCCTTCAAACTGGGCGTCGGTCAGTTTGACGGAAATAATGGCAGAAATGCCCTCCCGGCAGTCCTCACCGCTGACCTTGTCATCGCCCTTGATAATGCCGGCTTTCATACCGTAAGCATTCAGCACACGGGTCAGCGCCGTCTTAAACCCGGTCTCATGCATACCGCCTTCCGGGGTACGGACATCGTTGGCAAAGGACTGAATGGTCTCGTTATAGCCGTCGTTATACTGCAGAGCGATCTCTGCGGAAGCATCGTCTTTGGCGCCGGACATATAGATCACATCGTTATGCACCACGGTCTTCCGCTGGTTGGTGAAGGTGACAAATTCCCGAATACCGCCCTCGTAACACATGGTTTCTCCCACCGGCTCGTCACCCCGATTGTCGGTGATGGTGATGGACAGACCGGCATTCAGGAATGCCTCCTCCCGCATACGCTCGTGCAAGATCTGATAACTGTATTCCACCTCGTCAAACATCTCCGGGTCAGGCTGGAAGGTGACCTCCGTACCGGTTTTTTCGGTGGTGCCTACTATTTTCATCTCCTGGGTGATGTGACCCCGGGAGAACTTCATTTCATAGATATTGCCGTTCTTATAGACACGGGCAGTGAGACTTTCGGACAAAGCGTTAACCACCGATGCGCCCACACCGTGCAGGCCACCGGATACCTTATAACCGCCACCGCCGAACTTACCGCCGGCGTGGAGCACGGTAAATACAACCTCCAAAGCGGGCTTACCGGTCTGGGGTTGGATATCTACAGGGATACCACGGCCGTCATCGGTGACGGTGATGGAGTTACCGGGATTGATGGTCACGGTGATATGGCTACAGTAACCGGCCAGCGCCTCGTCAATGGAGTTATCCACAATTTCATACACCAGATGGTGGAGACCACTGCTGGAAGTGGAGCCGATATACATACCGGGACGCTTCCGAACGGCTTCCAGGCCTTCCAAAACCTGGATTTGTTCGCCGCCGTATTCCTGTGTTACTTTGGTTTCCTCAGACATAAAAAGTCCTCCTGACTTTTCAAATTGAAAATTAAAAATTGAAAGTTGAAAATTATGGTGTCGCAAAGCGACAAATTGAAATCATTGCCGCAGGCAATACCTCAATTTTCCATTCTCCATTTTCCATTTTCAATGATACTTCCTTGTTGAATTTCTATGGTTTTACCCAATTTGGTGAATCTTCCCGGTTCGCAGCAGGTGATGAACACCTGTCCGCCTGTGATTTGATTTAAGACAAAATCCTGCCGGGCCGGATCCAGTTCTGACAGAACATCGTCCAGCAAAAGCAGGGGGGATTCTCCCGATACAGTTTCCATCAGGGCCTTTTGGGCCAGTTTCAGGCTGATGGTGGCGGTACGCACCTGCCCCTGAGAGCCGTATGCCTTAATAGGCAGGCCGTTGAGTGAAACTTCAAAATCGTCCTTGTGGGGGCCGGTCAGACAGGAACAACTTTCGATTTCCGCCTGATAATGGCTCTGCAGATGGTCTTTTAAGGCTTCTTCCAGCACCACCACCGGGGCAAAGGGATCTTTTACCGTGGAAACGGTGTGGTACTCCAGAGAAAATTCTTCCTTTCCACCGGAAAACTGCCGGTGGTATCGTTCCGCTTCCCTGGCCAAACCTTCAAAAAATCTGGCTCTGTAGGAGATCAGCAGCGCACCGATTTTGCACAGTCTTGCGTTGTATTCCGGCAGAATCTCCAATAACGCAGGGGTATCGTACCGGTCTTTCAGAATGCGGTTTTTCTGCTCCAGTATCCGGTTGTATTCCGTCAGCGCGCCGTCGTAGTTGGGCCGCAGTTGGCAGATCGCCCCGTCAGCCAGCCGCCGCCGGCCGGCAGCGCCGCCTTTCAGGACAGTCAGATCCTCCGGGCAGAACAGTACCGTCTGCAACACACCGGCAATCTCTCCGGCGGTCTTTTTCTTCACGCCGTTGCGGTAAATCTGCCGGGGTCGACTGCCGGAAAACAGCACCCAGCGCAAATCCTGCTGCCGCTCCTGGGAAAACACTTTTCCCTGAATTTGGGCAAAATCCGCCCCAAAATGCACCAATTCTCCGGTTTTTTGGGTGCGGAACGCCTTGCCCGAGCCAAGATAGGCAATGGCTTCCAAAAGGTTTGTCTTGCCCTGGGCATTGTCGCCCACCAGCAGATTCACCCCGGGGTCAAATTCTGCCCTGGCTTTCGGGTAGTTCCGGTAATTTTCTAATTGGATATTATGGAGTATCATTTGCGCAAATCAAATAGTTGCCGCCCATAAAGGAAAAGGTATCTCCGGGATGGAGTTTCTTTCCCCGCATGGTGCAAACTTCCCCATTGACCTTCACCTGACCCTCCAAAATCAGTTGCTTGGCTTCGCCGCCGGAGTAGACCACATTGGCATACTTCATAGCGTCCTGCAACTTGATAAATTCCGTGTGAATGGTCAAATCCACCGTATTGGATTGTTTTTTCTTTACGGTTACTTTCATAATAATTCCTTCTGTCTTCTGTCATTGCGAGGAGCCGTAGGCGACGTGGCAATCTCGTCCCCCCTGTCATTGCGAGGAGCCGTAGGCGACGTGGCAATCTAAAGTCAGCAGTCTAGATTCCCACGGCTTGCATAGCAAGCCTCGGAATGACAATGTAGGTGCCGTGTATTTGTTGGCTCGGAATGACAAATGTGATGTTTACTTGTTAATTCTCACCGGCAGGACCATATAGGCAAAGTCTTCCTTGTCGTCCACGGGGGTCAGCACGATGGGACTCAGG
>JAFXBH010000191.1 GCA_017521875.1 Oscillospiraceae bacterium | reverse complement strand
GTCAAATGCCGGGTATTGGTCTGCGCCGTACTCCGTGGCGGTCAGGCTATGGCCCCCAGCGGCAACTTCGTGCTGCAGGAAGGGGACCGGGTCTTCGTCACGGCCACCACTTCCGACTTGGCAAAACTGCTGAAGAATTTGAATATTGCCACCCGCCGGGTCCGTCGGGTGCTGCTTTGCGGCGGCGGCCGTGTCAGTTTCTATCTGGCAGGTCTGCTGGAAAAAGACGGCATTTCCGTCCGGTTGCTGGAAAAGGATTCCCAGCGTTGTAAGGAACTGGCAGAAGCCCTGCCGGACACCGATGTGATCCGGGGGGATTGCAGTGACCAGTCTGTGCTGGATGATCAGGGGATCAACCAGTGCGATGCAGTGATCGCACTCACCGGCCTGGACGAGACCAATATGATTTTATCCCTGTACGCTGCCGGTCAGGGTGTTCCCCAGACCGTTACCAAACTCAGCCGGGAGGAAAGCATCAGCATTGCCAACTCCATGGCTTTGGGCAGTATCATCAGTCCCAAGGAACTGTGCAGCAACACCATTGTCCGATATGTCCGGGCGATGGAAAATCAGACCGGTGCGGCGGAGTCTGTCCACACCATTGCCGACGGACAGGCGGAAGCGGTGGAATTTGTGGTGTACGAAAACACCCCCCATTGCGATGTGCCGCTGAAGAATATCCGGCTGCAGCCGGGCGTGCTGATTTCTTCCATTACCCACGGCTCTAAGAGCGAGGTACCCAACGGCGAATCCCGGTTTGTTCCCGGAGATCGATTGGTGGTAGTTACCGGTCGCCGGGGTATGCTGCAGCAATTGAGTGATATTTTTGCATAGAGGGTCGCTTATGAACTTTAAGATGATGGGAAGATTTATCTCCCAGATTATTGCTATCGAAGGGGCTTTCATGATCCCGGCGCTAGCGGTCAGTTTAGGGTACGGCGAGATGCCTGCTGTCAAGGCGTTTCTGCTGACTCTGGGCATTATGGCGGTACTGGCAGGGGGAATGTACCTGCTATGCCGGAAAGCCGGGAGGCTTTTTGGCGCAAGGGAAGGCCTGGTGTGCGTGGCTTTCAGTTGGATCGTGATGAGTTTGCTGGGCGCGCTGCCCTTTGTGCTCAGCGGTCAGGTTCCCCACTACATAGACGCATTGTTTGAAATTGTTTCCGGCTTTACCACCACCGGCGCATCGGTGATCGCTGATGTGGAGGGCTTGTACCATGGACTGCTGTATTGGCGGAGTTTCTCTCATTGGATCGGCGGTATGGGTGTACTGGTGTTTCTGCTGGCTATTTTGCCGGGCAGTCAGGGCTCAGGATTTACTATGCACCTGCTGCGGGCGGAAAGCCCCGGCCCGGATGTGGGTAAACTGGTGCCGAAAATGCGGCAGACTGCGCTGATTTTGTACTGCATTTACATTGTTATGACCATTGTGAATGTGATTTTCCTGCTGGCCGGAAAAATGCATTGGTTGGACGCTCTTTGCACTGCTTTCGGCACGGCCGGTACAGGTGGCTTTGGTGTGTATAACACCTCTTTATCCAATGTAAGCCCCTACATTCAGAATGTAACCACAGTGTTTATGTTCCTGTTTGGCGTGAACTTTAGTATCTATTATCTGTTGCTGATGGGCAATCTGCGAAGCGCTTTTAAGGACGAAGAACTGCGTCTCTATGTGGGACTGGCCGTGGCCTGTGTGGTGGCGCTGGTGCTGTCCATTCGGCCTATTTACGGCACTTTGGAAGAGACGGTTCGCCACGCGGCATTTCAGGTCTCCTCCATTATGACCACCACCGGATACACCACCACAGACTACGATCTGTGGCCCGCAGTTTCCAAGGCGATCTTGCTGCTGCTGATGATCGTTGGCGCATCTGCCGGCTCTACCGGCGGCGGTCTGAAATGTATGCGGGTGCTGCTACTGTTTAAGGTGCTGCGGCGGAATATCCGGCAGATCCTCAATCCCCGGAAGGTGCTGGTGGTTCGGAGCAATGAGAAAGTAGTGGATGAGAAAATTCTGGCCAATACCAATGCTTATCTGGCCGCCTATGTGATCATCGTG
>JAFXBH010000017.1 GCA_017521875.1 Oscillospiraceae bacterium | reverse complement strand
TTTTCAAATACCGTGCTATAATACTCTCGTTCGGTTCGAGACGCCGGTATAGCTCAGTTGGTAGAGCAACTGATTTGTAATCAGTAGGTCGGGGGTTCGAGTCCGTCTACCGGCTCCAATCGAGCCAATTGAATATGGGGGAGTTCCCGAGTGGCCAAAGGGGACCGACTGTAAATCTGCTGCGTATCGCTTCGATGGTTCGAATCCGTCCTCCCCCACCAACAAAAGACCAACCTGAGTGGGTTGGTCTTTTGTTGTGCATCTTGGTATATAGAGGGCGGATTCGAAAGGCGGCTCTTAGAGACAGTCCGGTGGACTGTCTCAACCGCCGTGGCTTTTCCGCAGAAAAGCGAATCCGTCCTCCCCCACCACAAAAAGACCAATCCTTTCGGATTGGTCTTTTTGTGCGTTTGGGTATTAGAGGGTGGATTTGAAAGGTAGTTCTTCCGCAAAAAGACACCCCCTCGGTATCTCCCTTTGATACCGCAAATGCATTACTTTTAGCCTTGCATCACCTGTAATAATATGCTATCATTTAATCGGGAGGATGCTTTTATGGATAACAGTACTATAATATGCACAAATTGCGGTGCAACTTGCAAAACCAAGGACGAATATTGCAAAAACTGTTGGAAAAAGATTCATATTGAAACAGAGCCAAATAATTCTATTATTGACGGTATGCATTCATCTGAGTGGGAGCAATGGGAAGAATTTATAGACAAAAACGCAGATCGGTACATAGAAATATACAAAGAGAATCACGATAAGAAGTTTTTTGCGCACATAAATTGGTCGGCATTCTTTTTTGGGTTAAACTGGGTTTTATACCGCAGAATGTTTAAGGTTGCGGTCATTGCCTTTATTGTTGTCTCCTTGCTTTCAACATTTCTTTCTGCAGTTTTTCTGCTTCCCTATAGGGATGAAATGAAAAGTTTAATGGAGGACATTGAGCCGTACCGCGCGTATATCGAACATGGCGGAAAAACCCTACTGACAGACGCACAAGGGGTACCTTATTCTCCTAAAATTGTTCAGCGAGGCGCATCAGCAGAAAGGAAACTTTATGAAATAGCGCTCAAAGCACAACTAAAATGCCTTCTCCTAATTCCGCTTTTTTGCGTTTTTTGGGGTTTTTTCGGTGATGCCATTTATAAAATGCATATCAAAGAAAAGATTAGAAGCAAAAAAGGGGGCACTTCTATCCCGGAATTATTGGGCGGACGAATTATTTTAAATGTAATAGGTTCGCTTTTTCTTGAGCCTATAACCTCTCTGATAATCGCAATTCTGATATAATACATAACGGACCGCGACCACCATCAAAAGACCAAGCCTTATGGATTGGTCTTTTTTGCGGTTATGGGTATTCGGAGGACAGATTTGAAGGGCCACTTTTGACAATTCTCTGCATTCCGGGATAGGAAACTGTTGTTTTCGCCGGTTTTTTGTGGTACACTAAACACAAATTCTCGCACTTGGAGGTCCTGTCTGTGGGCAAACGCAAATCTGATAACAAACAGAAATCCAAACTGATGGACACAATTGCCAACAAATATGTTGGAAAAATGGCCGACTTTGGGTCTGTCTGGAAACATATTTTAGGATTTTTTGTATTATTCGGCTCGTTCTTCTCTATAGAACTGCTGGCTAACCTTTTGTTAAAACCGGAAGGCCTTACCGGATTGCTGTTCGGCGCTGCCTGGTCGCTGATGATAAGCGGCTTGATTCTGTTTCTGCCCCGGCTGGCTGCCCGAATCGCATATGGCGTCGTTTACTTCGTTATGCTGCTTTGGACCGTTGCCCAGGCTGGATATGACACGGTTTTCAACAAGATGATGTGGTTTTCCACCATTGGTTTTGCCGGAGAAGGGGCTGACTATTTGGGAGATGTCCTCTCCCAGTTTCCCCTTCTGTGGTGGCTTAGTCTTCCGGTAATGATTGGCTTTGGTGTGTTGATCCTGTGGTTTTTCCCCAGAAATCCTAAGAAAATATTGTTTCGGCTGCCCTATTTGCTCACCGGCTTGGTTTTTTTGGTTTCTCTGTTCTTTATCCCGGAACTTGTTTTTTCCCGGGACAAGGATATTTGGGGTACCCGTTCTGAATACGGCCAGTCCTCTTCCTATCGGGCCACCTACAACACCATGTATGATGCCAAAAAGGTCTACAACATCACCGGAATTTATCAGTTAACTCTGCGAGACATCTGGGTGAATGAACTCTATCCCCTGACCCCCCAGTACCGGAAGCAGGTACAGCAACAGTCTCAGGAGATTGATGCCTACTTTGCCAAACGGGGCGAGCATCAGGATAATGAAATGACCGGTCTGTTTCAGGGTAAGAATGTAGTGTTGGTACTGATGGAGTCTATGGACGACTGGATGATTACCACGGAAGACACGCCCACCATTGAAAAGATGATGTCGGAAGGCATCCAGTTCACCAATTTTTACACGCCGGGATACGGCAGCGCGAGAACGCTGAACTCGGAGTTCTGTATGAACACCGGCATTTATCTGCCTACTACCGGCCGGTATCTTTTCGACTATGTAACCAACGGTTTCAATCAGTCTATCGCCTCTCAAATGAATCAAAACGGATACTCCAGTTTGGTTTTCCACTACAACGACCCGGCTTTTTACAGTCGCGGTGTTTTTGAGCCGGCCATGGGCTACGAAGCCTATATCGCCTATCAGGATTACACCACGGACAAGAATGCTCTGTACAGCGACGAACTGCTCTTCGATCTGCCCCAGATTCGCAGTCAGTTCTTCCGGGAAGGACCTACCTTCAATACCATCATCACCCGGTCGGCTCACCTGAGTTATCAGTATAACGAGGTGCTCAACGCCTATGCCCTACAGAAATATCCCCAGTACAAAGGATTATACGGCAGTCAGGAAGAAGACTGCGCCAGAGTGAAGGCAAAGTTGGTAGATGATATGTTTGCCCGGCTTCTGCAGGAGTTGGAAGCAGAAGGTCAGTTGGAAAACACTGTGATCATCGCTATGACCGACCACTACACTTACGGATATAAAAACTCACAGGAACTTTATGCCCACTCCAATGTGGACGATATGCTCCTGCTAGAAAAGACGCCCTGTTTCATTTGGTCGGCTGACTGTCCCGATTTGAAGGTGGATAAAACTTTGAACACCGCAGATCTGCTGCCCACTGTGCTGAATTTAATGGGTATTGACTCTCCGTATCCCTATCTGGGACAAGACGCCTTTGACCCCAACTACGAAGGATACGCTCTGTTCCCCGACGGCAGTTGGATCTGCAACGGTGTGGCCTACAAAAAGGGCCGGGTCATAGAGAATGAAACCGGTCGGGAGATTTCTGAAGAGAAAGTTGCCACTATGGAAGAACGGATGCAAGAATTTCAAAAAATCAGCAACCTGCTGCTGACCTGCAACTACTACAAAAAAAAAATCACCCGGCAAAATATGCCGGGTGATTCTTTTACTTCTCATTCTTGTAGATTTCCTTGAAATACTTGTAGGTATCTACTTTCAATTCGCCGCAAGCCGCCTCGTCACAGGCTACAATGCCATCGGGGTGCATCTGCAGCGCACTGATGGTCCAGGCATGGTCCACGCCGCCTTCTACGCAG
>JAFXBH010000016.1 GCA_017521875.1 Oscillospiraceae bacterium | reverse complement strand
GCATTGCCCACCGTGGAGACACCGAATATCTGAAATCCATCCCCGACGGCAGTGAAAGCAACAATCTGGGTAACCTGCCTTCCGTATCGCCCCAATCTTAGATAATACCGGCAAGTTCTTATGGAATATTGCCGGTATTTTTCATTGAATCGACCTCTTATGTCTCTAAAATAACCGATGGGAATAATTTTCAACATTTTTGATTTTGGATATGCTATACTGTAAGCACTGGAGGTGAAGCAATGAAGTTCAGGCTAATTATCGACAGCAAAAGGACGAAGAGGTAGTGGTAACCGCTCACCGGCGCACACCCTTGATCGACCAGATTGAGACGCTGATTTCCAAGCACACAGACAGAATTCCCGGTTTTATAGATGACGATATCAAAATGTTATCCGTATCCCAAATTGAGTGTATTACCGTTTTGGATGGCAAAACCTATGCCATTGATTCCCAGAATTGCCGTTACCGACTGAAACAACGGCTCTATGAATTGGAAGCCGAACTTCCCCCGTCGTTTATCCGTATCAACAAAAGTACCCTTGCCAACGAAACTGCTTTGGACCGGTTTGCTGTCACCTACGCCGGCAGTGTGGACGCCGTTTTCAAATGCGGCTACAGGGAGTATGTTTCCCGGCGGTGCTTTGCCCAAATCAAAAGGAGGTTGGAAACAAAATGAAAAGGTTTTGGAGAGACTTTCTGCTCCGTGGCTTGATTTGCGCCAGCGGAGGACCCATTGTCCTGGCCATCATCTACGGTATTTTGGGCGCTACCAACGCTGTGACATCTTTCTCCCCCAGAGAGGTTTGCCTGGGCATTCTGACCATCACGCTGCTTGCCTTTATTGCTTCCGGTATGACTGCCATCTATCAAGCGGAGCAACTGCCCCTGCCCACGATGATTCTGCTCCACGGCGGTGCGCTGTACATTGCTTACATTCTCACTTATCTGATCAACGGCTGGCTGCAGAAGTCTCTGATTCCTATTTTGATATTTACCGGCATCTTCTTTGTGGGCTATGCCCTGATCTGGCTCATTATTTACTTGGTTGAGAAAGCCAAGGCTGATAAACTGAACAAACTGCTGAAAAAATGACAAAAAGTGCGTTGCAAACAAAAGCAACGCACTTTTCCTATTGTTCATACTCGGATTCGTAACTGCCGGCAGGCAGAACATATCCGCAGGTACAGGTTTCATCACCGGCCAGCGTGCCGGTCTTGCCAACAGGGCCCCCCATCAGCACAAAAACCTCTACATACTCTCCACACTTGGGGCATTTTACTTCCGTCAGTCGGGGTGTTGCCTTCCCCTCTTGGCAACCTTTTAACAACATATCAACACCTCATAGGTTTCATCAATCAAGCAATAAGTTAAGTTGAAGGTAATACATTGGGCGAGATTGTACTCGTTTTCCGCAATCAATTCTTCTTTGTTAAGGTCAGAATCGTCCATGCGCTGTTCAATAATGTTTGCCTTCCCTGCAATATCCTCAAAGTGGGTTTCAATATAGTGCCTGGACATTATCAAGCAAACATATTGGATGTTATCCAGGTAGGTCTGTTCAAAATCCTTTTGCCAGTCAAAAGGAATATAACACCCCTCTACAATCAGATTTTGCTTATTCTCAATGGCCGTCTTTATCATTTCCCGGAGGATGGGCCAGAGATACTCTGTCAATTTTTCGTCGTCCATAGGTGTGAGATCCGTCTGACCACTGCGTATCAGCCCCATTTTCAAGTGGTCAATGGACAAATAAGGATATTGGTGCTTTTCCAGCAGTTTCTGCGCATAGGCCGTTTTTCCCGTATGGCTCGCCCCGGCAATCAAAATGATCATTGCACTCACCTCTTCGTATGATTATAACACGCGGGAACCTCTCTTGCAAGAAATGCATCATATGGTGTATAATAAATGGGGCAAGCCGTTGGTTGATTTCTCCCCACTCAACCAACAGTTTGTAGACTGCACATCCCTGCGCAGGTATACTAAGTGGGAAAGGAGGGCGTCTATGGATCAGGTAAAAATCGGAAAATTCATTACTGATTGCAGAAAGCAGAAAAATCTGACCCAGATGCAATTGGCAGAGATGTTAAACATCACAGACCGGGCCGTATCCAAATGGGAAACTGGCAAATCCTTGCCGGACTCTTCCATTATGCTGTCCCTATGCCACACATTGGGTATCACGGTGAACGATCTATTATCCGGGGAGGTAGTGACTATGGATCATTACAACATAGAATTAGAAAATAAATTAATCGAAATGGTCAGGGAAAAAGAAAAAGCTGACAAAAGATTATTGTCTGCAGAAGTGTTGATAGGCCTTACTGCATCGGTCTGTCTCCTTGCCCTGGTTTTCGTCGCCTCCTTCGGGCAAATGTCAAACGGGCAAAAGATTGCTCTGATCGCACTGGGATTCATTTTATTTTTGGCAGGTTGCTTCTATGCATTGCGGATTGAGCAAGTAGCAAGCTATTATGAATGCCAGCACTGCAGACACAGATATGTCCCCACATTCAAAGCAATTACTATGGCCATGCATACAGGCAGAACAAGATATATGCGCTGCCCGGAATGCGGCAAAAAGTCCTGGCAGAAGAAAGTGATCAGCAAGGAATAAATGCATAAAATTGGCAGGAAGACAACATCTTCCTGCCAATTTTGATTTGGATCTTCCATATACTTTTCAGAGATTATTTCACCGCTGACGTGTTCCATTATACAGGCATCCTCTTAAAACGGAATAACTAGCCAAACAAGGTAAATTGAAATCCTTGCAAAATTTTTTCCACAAAACTATTGACAATACAGGCTGGAAGAATTATACTATTAGCGGTTAGCGGTGGCTAACCATGTTCTTGATTCATTAGTTACCTATAGCTAACCAAACTACAACAAGTAAGATGTGGTGGTATTTATTATGACTTTAAGAGAAGCAGAAGAAGGCAAAGAATACATCGTTCAGCAAATCAATACGGACGATGAAGAACTGAATGCTTTCCTTTTCTCCCTTGGTTGCTACAGCGGTGAAGCAATCACGGTAATTGCCCATCGCCGAGGCGGCTGCACCGTTTCTATTAAAGATGCCCGATATAACATCGATACCCAATTGGCCGATGCTATTGTTGTATAGTTTTCAAAAAAAATAATCTTTTGATTATTTTTTTGCCCCAAATGTTAGCAGCCGCTAACTACCCTGTGTAACTTTATCCGTAAGGATTTATATCACACAAAATGGCAGGAGGATAACCCCATGAGAATTGCTTTAGCAGGCAATCCTAACTCAGGTAAGACCACAATGTATAATGCTCTGACCGGCCGCATCGAAAAGGTAGGCAACTGGGCAGGTGTGACAGTAGACAAGAAGGATCATCCCGTCATAAGAATATACGCAGGAAATGGGCAGATTACAGCCGTTGACCTACCCGGTGCTTACTCTATGTCTCCCTTCACCAGTGAAGAAAGCATTACCAGTTCCTATGTAAGGAATGAAAATCCGGATGTTATCATAAACATCGTGGACGCTGATAATCTGAGCCGCAGTCTTTTTTTTACCACACAACTTCTGG
>JAFXBH010000190.1 GCA_017521875.1 Oscillospiraceae bacterium | reverse complement strand
GGTTTGACCTCCTTTGGTTTGATGCACATTCTGCTGGCATCATACTGCCGGACGCTGTGCAAGTACCCTGCTCTGAACCGCTTTATCGCAGGTCAGAAAATTTACTCCCGGGGAAATGACATTCAGTTCTGTCTGGTGGTCAAGAAAGAAATGACTTCTTCTTCCCCTGAGACGGTGATCAAAGTACATCTTTTGCCCACAGATACCGCGGAAGATGTGTACAACAAACTGAATACAGAAATTGAAAAAGTGAAGAATTCTCCCCTGGATTCCAGTTTTGACAATCTGGCTCATGCCTTTATGCTGATTCCCGGACTGTTCTTAAAATTCCTTGTATGGGTATTGCGGGTTTTGGATTACCTGGGTCTGCTTCCGAAATTCCTGCTGGAACTGAGTCCTTTCCACGGCAGTGTGTTCTTCACTTCTATGGGCAGTCTTGGTATCCCGCCCATTTACCACCATCTGTATGATTTTGGCAATCTTCCCGTTTTCTGTTCCTTTGGCTGCAAACGCCGGGCATTGGAACTGGAAGAGGATGGTTCGGTGGTGCAGCGGAAATATCTTGATTTCAAGTTTGCTATGGACGAGCGAATTGCAGACGGCTTCTACTACGCATCTTTCTTCAAACACTTTAAGCGGATCTTGCATCATCCTGAAATGCTGGACATTCTCCCGGATGAAGTACAAAAAGATATTGACTGATTATGAAAGAAAAAATTTTATCCCAAATAATTACAGAGTGTCCCTGGCGGGACACTCTGTATTGGTATGATGCCTTAGATTCCACCAATACCAAAGCCAAGGAACTGGCAAAAAACGGTGCTCCCCACGGCACAACGATCATAGCCGGGCAACAGATCGGTGGCCGGGGACGAATGGGACGCACCTTTGTCTCTCCTACAGGGGGAATGTATTTATCTGTGATTTTGCGTCCCAATTGCTCCCCCGATGCCATTATGCATCTGACCTGTGCTGCTGCGGTGGCTGCCTGTCAAGCCGTCGAATCTGTCTGCGGTATACAAGCAAATATCAAATGGACCAACGATCTGGTTTTTCAAAAGAAAAAACTAGGCGGCATACTGACAGAACTAGGATTTGGCAATGACGGTACGGTTACCTATGCCGTCATCGGGATCGGCATCAACTGCAATCAGAAAAAAGACGATTTCCCGGCAGAGATCCAGCGCATCGTTACTTCTGTTTCTGAAATCACCGGTACCCCCTGTTCCCCTGCCATGCTGGCTGCTGCCTGTGTGGAAGAATTGTATCGAATGGATGCGATCCTTCTGTCCGAAAAAAACGCCATTATAGATTCTTACCGCCGCCACTGCATCACCTTAGGCAAGGAGATTCAGATAATCAGTGGAGAAGACTGCCGTTACGGCAAGGCGCTTTCCGTTAACGAAAACGGCGGCCTTTTGGTAGCATTTGCGGACGGAACAATCCAGACTGTTACATCCGGTGAAGTAAGTGTAAGAGGAATGTACGGATATTTATAATTTTTTTATTGCATTTTTCCCAAGCATTGGTTATACTAGAGACAGAACAGTCTTGAACGGAGGTTATAGATATGAAAACTGCTCTGAAAGTTATTGCTATCCTGGTCGCTGTTGCAGGTGTCGTATATATCGCTGCTACTTATGGCGATCGAATCGTTTCCTGGGCAAAGAGAATGATGAGTAATCTCTGCTGGGAAGATTGCTGCTGCGATGAAGCCGTCGAGGCTTATGACGCTGATTTCCAAGGCTAACAAAAAAAATGTAAACGGGTGAGTCATACGGCTCACCCGTTTATTTTTATATTTTCACATTAGGGAAGTATTCTTTTACAAAATCCACATTTTCTACCGAGAAGGACTTGCCGTTCAAATATTCCAAACACCCCGCATCGGTAGTAAACTGAAAGGTCAGTTTGTAGGAATACAGCGCCTGATAGGTGCGGTCATATCGCTTATCCAGTTTGCCATACTTTCCGTCTCCCAAAAGAGGGTGTCCGGCGTGCGCAAATTGGGCGCGGATTTGGTGAGTTCTGCCGGTGATCAATTCGCACTCCACCAAAGAAAGGCCTCCTCTGCTTTCCAGTACCTGATAGTTGGTACAACAGGATTTGGAGCCCGGCTGGGGAGTATCGGTTACAAAGACCCGATTCTTCTTGGCATCTTTAAACAGATATCCTGTCAAACTGCCTTTGGCAGGCTTAGGCGTTCCCTCCACCACTGCCAAATACCGTTTATCCAGTTCTCTGTCCTTGATCTTTTGATTCAAAATCCGCAAAGTCTCTGCATTTTTAGCCGCAATCACAATGCCACCGGTATTCCGGTCAATTCGGTTACACAGAGCCGGGGCAAAACTGTTCTCTCCCCTGGGGCTCCATTCTTTTTTCTGGTAAAGGTAGGCCTGAATATGGTCGATCAGCGTTCTGCCGTACTCTGCCCCGTCGTGGGGATGGACCGCCAGTCCCGGCCGCTTATCCGCTAACAGGATATTCTCGTCCTCGTATACAATGGTGAGTTTTGGGGTGGCTACCGTCAGGTAGGCATTATCCTCCCGGGGTTTTTCAAAAAACTCATCGTTAATATACAGTTGCAGCACATCCCCGGCCTTCAGCCGGGTATCCCGTTCCCCCCGGGCGCCATTAAGTTTGATCCGCTTAATGCGGATATATTTTTGCGCCAAAGACGCCGGCAACAACGGCACCGCCTTGCTTAAAAAACGATCCAGTCGCTGGCCGCTGTCGTTAGGACCCACAGTTATTTCTTTCATTCGCTGCTCCGATAATCAAAAATTATTCTGCATAAAGTGACTGTCAATCTGCTCTGTAAACTCCTTGGCAGGATTGTAGCCGATCTTTCGCTGACGGTTATTCATGGCCGCAACTTCCAAAATCACCGCCAGGTTTCGGCCAGGGGTGATAGGAATCGTATTCATAGGCACCTGGACACCCAGGATTTCCATATACTGCTCTTCCAGACCTACACGGTCGTAAACCTCATGTTCCCGCCATGGGACGATATTTACCACCAGGTCTATTTCATTTTCTGATTTGACAGCACCCATACCGAACAGTTTTGCCACATTCACGATACCAATACCCCGCAATTCCACATAATTGCGAATCAGCGCAGGGGCGTTGCCCACCAGTCTGCTGCCGGATACCTTACGGATCTCCACAGCATCATCTGCAATCAGTCGGTGGCCGCGCTTCAGAAGTTCCACGGCGGCCTCGCTTTTACCCATACCGCTTTCACCCAGCAGCAGAATACCTTCACCGTAGACTTCGATCAGCACACCATGACGGGTGATTCTGGTTGCTAGTTCTGCAGAAAGGTATGCTATGATAGCCGAAACAATATTGCTGGTGGTTTCGTGGCAGCGCAGAATCGTCACATCGTGTTTCTTAGCCAGTTCCAGGCAGACCGGATCCAGAGAATTATACCGGGTAACCAGCAGCGCAGGAAACTTATAGGCATAGTACCGATCCAGCGTCACCGTTCGCTCGGTTTCGGAGAGTTTTTGCAGGTAACTGATCTCCACATTGCCCATAACCTGCAAACGCATAGGCTCAAAATGGTCAAAGTATCCCGCCAGTTGCAGGCCGGGTCTTGCCACATCCGCAACCGTCAGTTGAATAGACTCATAATCGGAGGCCTTGTAGGCCACCTCCAATTCAAACTCTTTGACCAGGGTGGTCAGGGGTACACTATACACATTAAACATGAATAACCCTCCCTTTTCTGTCTCATATCTGGAAGTATTATAACTGTAGAGCGATAGAATAGCAACAATATTTTCAAAAACGAAAAAAAATGTAAAAAAAGACTTGCATTTTACAAGAAACTCTGTTATCATATCTAAGCGCGTGTTTGAGCGCACTACATTGATTGATTATGCAGATAGGAGGTGCAGCAGAATGGCGAAGTGTGATTATTGTGGCAAGGGCGTTACTTTCGGTATCAAAGTCTCCCACTCCCACAGACGTTCCAATCGGACCTGGAAGCCCAATGTAAAGCGGGTTAAGGCTATTGTCAACGGTACTCCGTGCCATGTGTACGCTTGTACCAGATGCCTCCGTTCCAATAAGGTTGAACGGGCTGTCTAATTTTCCTGCATTTGATAACGGCATTGCATTGCGCAATGCCGTTTCTTATTGCTCCAAAAAACCCGGCGTACACAATGTACGCCGGGTTTCGTTTATTTGGTATAGCCCATGTGAATCCAGCCGGAGGAGATTCTTCCCCAAGTACCATCAGAAACGGTCTTTGTTTCCAATATCTGCACCTTTGCGCCATAATAAAGGTAGCCTACAATGGCATTGGATGTGCCAGGGGCTTTCCGGACACGGAGACAATCGGCAATGATCGTCTTGCTCACAGGTTGGGTAGCAGTACTGCCGGAAGTTGTCTTGTCCAGGATCACATAATCCAGACTGATCCAACCGCTGGAGATCTTACCCCATACCACACCACTAACTGTCTTCTGCTCCAGTATGGTAACCTTTTCCTTAGGTTTCAGGTAACCGGCAATTGCATAAGATGTGCCGGGGCCGCTGCGAACACGGAGCCACTCCTGTACATTCACAGTACCGGTAACGGTGGTGGGTTTTTGCTCCGGTGCGGGAGTGGTAGTATTGGAAGAACTGCCGCTTCCGCTGGCATTCAACCGAACATAATTCAGACAGATCCAACCCTTGGAAATCTTACCCCATTCCAAAGATCCGCCAGACTTCTTTTCGGTAACCGTTACAGAAGTACCATAGGTCAGGTATCCCAAAATGGAATGGTTGGTGCCGGGGCCGCTACGGATCAGCAGTTCATCAGCGATGACAGTGCCTGTCCAACTGGTGGGAGCAGTGTTATTGCTGCTGCCGCCGGAATTGGAACTGCTGCTGTCCAAAATAACATAGTCCATACTAATCCAGCCGTTTTCGATCTTGCCCCACTTTTGGGAGCCAACGGT
>JAFXBH010000189.1 GCA_017521875.1 Oscillospiraceae bacterium | reverse complement strand
GGTGCAGGATGCTCGTGCACTGCCTCTGGGCGCAGATAAGTGCATCTTAGAGCGTGATAAGGTTCTGGATATGCTGGATGAGATCATTGCGCAACTTCCCGTTGAACTGAAGCAGTCCCGTACTATCGTTGAGTCCCGCAATGAACTGATCGGTCAGGCTCGCCGTGAGGCTGAGAATATGATTCGTCAGGCTCAGGAGCAGGCCAATAAGATGATTGCTGAGGAGACCATCTATCAGGAAGCAAAGCGTCAGTGTCAGGAAATGGTTCTTCAGACCAAGTCCCGTATGGCAGAACTGCGCAGAGCCAGCAACGACTATATGGACGATGCTCTTCGTCGCACCGAAGAGGCTGTTGCTATGTCTTTGGAAGATGTTCGCGATACCCGCGCCAAGTTCAAGGCATTGGTAGAGGCTCAGGAAAAGAGAGCGGAAACTGCTGTAAACGATACAGAAATGTAATATATATAAACAGCTCAAAATTTCATTTTTGGGCTGTTTTTTAATCATATATTGGAGGTTTTTTGATGGATTTTTTAATGAATTATAAGTCCTGGTGTGATGCCGGTTTGCCTGCAGAAATCAATAAAGAATTATTTGATCTTCGTAATAATGATGAGGAACTGAAAAGCCGTTTTGGCAGTGAATTGCAGTTTGGAACCGCTGGTATGCGCGGTGTTATGGGTGTTGGCAGTAACCGCTTGAATAAGTATACTGTTCGCCGTGCAGCACAGGGCATGGCAGCATGGCTTTCTTCTGCCGATCTACCCCAGAAGGCTGCTATTGGTTATGATTCCCGTCATAATTCTGAACTGTTTGCACAAGTCTGCGCAGTTGCTTTTGCTGAGGCTGGTATTGAAGTATGGCTTTACGACCGACTGGCTCCCACACCTATGCTTTCCTATGCTGTTAGAGAATTAAAGTGCGGTTGCGGCATCGTAATCTCCGCAAGCCATAATTCAGGTGAATATAACGGTGTTAAGTGCTATGGTCCTGACGGATGCCAGATGACAGATGAACCTGCTGCAATCGTTACAGAACAAATCAATAAAATCCCTTATTTTGTTCCGGAAAGGAAGAGTTTTCAGGAATTTGTTGAAAATGGCGCGATCCATTACATTGGACAGGAAATTTGGGAATCTTACTATAATACGGTTTTGGCAGAATCTATTAATCCGGATTTGATTCGGCCTGCAAACCTGAATGTTGTGTATACTCCTTTGTGCGGCACCGGTAATGAACCGGTTCGGGAGATTCTTGGACGCCTTGGCGTTAATCTTACCGTCGTGCCCTGCCAGGAGAAGCCTGACGGCGATTTTAAGACTTGTGAATATCCAAACCCGGAAACGGATGCTGCCCTGCGAGAGAGTTATAAGATCGCCGATAATATGTTGTGCGATTTTGTGTTTGGCACCGACCCGGATGCAGACCGTGTTGCTGTTGCTGTTCCCTTTGGCGTGAAAGAGTATCGCAAACTGACCGGTAATGAACTGGGTTGCCTGCTGATGGATTATATTCTGAAGGCGCGTAAGGAAAAAGATGATATCCCCGAAGGTTCTATTGTTGTACGAAGCATTGTGTCTTCGCCGTTGGCGGATAAGATCGCAGAAAGTTACGATGTGACTATGCGAGCAGTACTGACTGGATTTAAGTATATCGGTGGAGAGATTCTGAACCTGGAGAATAAGGGGGAAGAATATAAGTTCTTGTTTGGCTTTGAAGAAAGTTGTGGCTATTTGAAAGGTACTTATGCCAGAGACAAGGACGCAATTGTTGCCTCAATGCTGATTTGTGAGTATGCCGCTTGGTTGAAGATGCAAGGTAAGTCCATTATGCATGCTTTGGACGAAATGTACGCCACCTACGGGTATTATCTTGCTAAGGTACAAAGTGTGGAATTGACCGGTGCTGATGCTATGGAGAAGGCTGCAAAAATGATGGCAGATCTGCGCAGTAATACACCGAAATCCATTGGTGGCATTGCAGTAACCGTTGTTCGCGATTATCGAAGCAGCGTGGCCACCGATATAGTGAATGGCACAGAGGAGACGATTCTGTTGCCGAAATCCAATGTTTTGGAATTCGTGTTGGGTAGTAGCGGCAGCGTAATCGTACGTCCCTCCGGCACAGAGCCGAAAGTAAAGTTCTATTATACTGCTATTGCTAAGGATTATCCTGCTGCAAAAGAATTGGTGCAGGCAATGATGGACCAAATGTCCAAATAAAATTTTGTAACATTAGAACAGGGATCGCGAACGATCCCTGTTCTTTTTTTGTTGGCATTAGAATACGATAAATCAGAAGGGGGAGGATAGAATGAAAAACAATCGCAATCTACCGTCCGGACAAACACCAATTTCGGGAATATTGATTGGGGTGTTGGTGGCGCTATTTGTAAGTTTCTTGTTATCTGTTGGGCTGACAAGCCTGTTGCTGAATAAGTCAACCGGTGAGTGGCCGGAAAATTTTTCGTCATTTATAATTCGTATGATCTCTGTTTTAAGCGGCTGCCTGGTGGGTACTGCAATTTATAAGGAAAAAACAATTATAACAACAGGGATTTTGACCGCAATCTATTTTGTAATACTGCTGATCATCGGAACGATCGTATACAATAGTGTTTTTCGCAAAATGGGTATGGGCCTGGTATCTGTATT
>JAFXBH010000188.1 GCA_017521875.1 Oscillospiraceae bacterium | reverse complement strand
GGTCGTTGTATCGAAGAAATCGGTACCTACAATCCTCTGACCAACCCCGCTACCATTGACGTGGATAAGGAGAAGGTACAGGCTTGGATCAAGAATGGCGCACAGCCCACTGATACCGTACGCGGCCTGCTTAAGAACGCCGGTGTTCTGTAATTATCCTTAAGGAGTATTCCCATGAAAGAACTTTTGCTGTATATGGCAAAGAATCTGGTGGACGAACCTGAGGCAGTTACAGTAACCGAAGTTTCTAATGAGGAAGGCAAGGTGCTGGAACTTCGTGTTGCCCCCGGCGACATGGGTAAGGTCATCGGCCGCCAGGGTAGGATTGCTAAGGAAATCCGTACCATTGTGAAAACCGTTGCCCAGCGCACCGGCGAAAAGATCACGGTGGAAATCGTGGATTAACGGCTTATGCGTGACGCTTGGCGCCACGCATATTTCGTTATTTGGAGGAATCTATGAGAAAGACCTATATTGATGCGGGTGAGATTGTAACCACCCACGGCATTCGCGGAGAGATGAAAGTTATGCCTTGGCTGGACGCTCCGGATATGCTTTGTGAATTTGAACGTTGCCGTATTGACGGAAAAGAATATAATATAGAATCCTGCCGTGTGCAGAAGACTTGCAATCTGCTGAAACTGGATGGCATCGACACTATGGAAGATGCTCAGAAAATGCGTGGAAAGACTGTGCAACTCTACCGGGAGGATATTGACCCTGAAGTGATCTTTGGCGCAGAACTGGTGGGTGTAGAGGTATACTGTGATGGCGAAAAGATTGGCCAGATCACGGAAGTTCTGGATTACCCCGGAAACTCTGTGTATGTGATAGACGATGGAAAGTATATGATTCCTGCAGTTAAGGAATTTATCCTGACAACGGATATCGATAAGAATGAGATGCAGGTAAAACTCATTGAAGGGATGCGCAGCGATGAGAATTGACATACTGACCCTATTCCCGGAAACAGTGGGAGATGTGTTGTCGGAGAGTATTCTTGGACGGGCGCAGGAGCGCGGATTTATATCCATTGATACCCATCAGATTCGGGAATACACAGCCAATAAGCAGATGCAGGTGGATGACTATCCCTACGGTGGCGGCCGTGGCGCTGTGATGATGGCTGACCCGCTATACCGTTGCTGGGAAGCGGTTTGTGATCAGGCAGGCGGCCCGGTGCATACCATTTACCTCTCACCCTGCGGAAAGACTTTTCAGCAAGCAGATGCTATTCGATTGAGCAAACTGGAGAATATCATCTTCGTTTGCGGTCATTATGAGGGTATTGATCAGCGCTTTATTGATGAGTGTGTGGATGAAGAACTGTCCTTGGGCGACTTTGTACTCACCGGCGGTGAGATTGCGGCAATGGCGATGACAGATGCAATTTGCCGTATGGTCCCCGGAGTGCTGGCAGATCCGGAATGTTTTGAAGATGAGAGCCATTATAACGGTATGCTGGAATATCCCCAGTACACCCGTCCGGCGGTTTGGCACGATCGGGAGGTGCCGGAGATATTGCTCTCCGGTAATCACGAAAAGGTTGCGCAGTGGAGAAGAAAGCAATCCATTCGCAAAACCCGGGAGAGAAGACCGGATATGTATGAAAAACTGGATCTCTCCGGTAAAAAAGATAAAAAACTGCTTCTGGAAATAGAAGCAGAGGATGCGGAATAAAAAAGCGACATAACCTGTCATTGTAGGTTATGTCGCTTTTTGTTACATATTACCGTGTGGGATCGTAATTAACCACAACACTTTGAGAAGTAAGCGCGCTGACATTGGTCACTCTTGTGCCATATACATTGACCTGGATCAACATAGGACAGTTTGCCAATGCTTTTACAGAGGAAATGCCCTTGTTGTAGTCCATGGATACGTTGTTGAGTTTCTTCAGTCCGGCCAAAGGCTCCAGAGTGCTGATCTCGTTGTAAGATCCATCAATGTTGACCAGTCCGCAGTCGGTCTTCCACTTGGGAATCTGCTTTACCTTGTTGTTGGTAAACTTCAAATCTGCCAACTCGTTGAGGTTGGCGAGTACAGAAATATCGGTCAGGGAATTGTAGGAAATATCCAGATTTTCCAGTTCTGCGCAGGCAGAAAGGGGTGCAATGGAGGAAATTTTGTTGTTATCCAAAGCCAAATGGGTCAAGGCGGTAAGTTGCTCAAAACCGGCGATGTCTGTAAGACCGTTGTTGCCTGCAGTCAGTTTCTTCAAAGTTGTAACAGAGGTGATAGGGGAAAGCGTGTTCAAACTGTTGAAGGAGACATCTACTGCGGTTAAACCGGGCAGGGAAGACAATGCAGAAAGATCATTCAGCGCATTGTGGGACAGGTTGATTTCCTGTAACTTTTGTAAATTCGCCAAAGGATCAATATTGCGAATCGCATTGTTGCTTAAATCCAGATAAGTCAGTTTGGAAAGGGATTCCAATCCAGCAGTGGTAGAAAGACTGCAACCTTTCAAAGTGAGTTTTTCCAGATCGGGAAGCCGGCCGATAACAGCAAGTTCTTCTGCACTGACGGAGGTATCCTGTACAATCAGTTCCTTCAAATTGCTCAGTTGGGCGATGTTGGAAAGTTGACCGGACATTTGCATATCCACAGTCAGTTTCTCCAAAAATGCCAAATGTCGCAGATCCTGCAAATTGGCAGCCTGCTGAGGAACCGTAAATTCCTTGATGGTAAACAGGTCATCAGTATAGATGGTTTTTTCGGTGCTGACACCCAGAATTTCCCGATAGGCCGCCTCGATGGCAGCATCAGTGAACTCTACCTTTTCTACAACACCACCAACAATAAACCGGAAGAAGGAAACCGGGCTAACCAGACCATCCTCTGTAATGGCAATAGAGTAGATCAAATTAATGCCGTTCTTCAGGGTGATGCC
>JAFXBH010000187.1 GCA_017521875.1 Oscillospiraceae bacterium | reverse complement strand
TTACGAAACGGTCTTCTTTCTTCTCAGCCATTATTCCTTCACGCCTTCCACAATGCCGTTGGCCAAGCCTACCATACCCTGCATCTGGGAGGGAATGATGATCTTGGTTGCCTTGCCGTCAGCCACTTTTTCCATGGCCTCGATGGATTTCAGTTTGATTACCTGGTCATTGGGGGCGTGTTCGTTCAGCATCTGCATAGAATCTGCCAAAGCCTGCTGCACCTTCCGAATAGCCTCGGCTTCGCCCTCTGCCTTCAGAATAGCGGCCTGTTTCTGGGCGTCAGCCCGGAGGATTTCCGACTCCCGTTCGCCTTCTGCGATCAGAATGGCGGATTTTTTCTGTCCTTCTGCCTGCAAAATGGCCTGCCGGCGGTCACGCTCTGCTTTCATCTGCTTTTCCATGGAGGACTGAATGTCCTGGGGGGGCAGAATGTTCTTCAGTTCCACACGGTTGACTTTGATACCCCAGGGATCGGTGGCTTCGTCCAAAATGGCCCGCATCCGGGTATTAATGAGGTCGCGGGAAGTAAGGGTCTGATCCAGTTCCAAATCGCCAATGATATTCCGCAAAGTGGTAGCGGTCAGGGTTTCCATAGCCACCATGGGGTGCTCCACGCCGTAGGTGTACAGTTTGGGGTCGGTGATCTGGAAATACACCACGGTGTCGATCTGCATGGTGACATTATCCTTGGTAATCACAGGCTGGGGGGGGTAGTCCAGCACCTGTTCCTTCAGGCTGACCTTCCGGGCGATCCGATCAAAAAAGGGCATTTTCAGGTGCAGGCCAACGCCCCAAACCGCCTGAAATGCGCCCAAGCGCTCGATCACAAAAGCCTTGGACTGCTGCACCACCACGATGCACTTAATAATGGTAATAAATACCAGCAATACCAACGCAGCAATAATATAGGGTCCCATAATTTTTCCTCCTTATTTTACTTCCGCCATAACCGGCGTTACATACACTTTTACACCTTCCACCCGGTCGATCTTCACCTGGGTGCCTACAGGAATGGTTGCATTGCCGCTGCTGCGGGCTGTCCATTCCACATCGCCGATCCGGATCTGACCGCTGCCGGCCATATTGTCCACTTCCGTGACCACCACGCAGGTTTTGCCCGTCAGCGCGTCCACATTGGTGGCTGTCAGTTTGGGGTTAAAATGCTTCTTGGCGATGGGTCGCAGCGCTGCCAGAGAAACACCGGACGCCACAAAGAACAGCAGCACTTGCAGCCACAGTTCTGCCCCCAGCAAGGACGCGACCAGCGCTGTCAGCGCGCCAATGGCAAACCAGGCGGAAACCATGGTCACAGTGGCCGCTTCCGCGATCACGAATAAAATCAGCAGGGCAAACCAAATCAATTCCAAACTTCATTCCTCCTTCTGCCTGCTTTCAGGCCCATAAATCTACTTTTAGAATAGCAAAATACAGGAAAAAAGTAAATCATTTTTTTGCAGGAAATTGTAAACATTATTTGACAATCCAAGGACTGGTGCAGTATAATTAGAATGTAAAAATATGGGCATATGCCCGATACATTGGAGGAAAATGCAATGTTTAATGCAATGATCGAAGTTTTGAAAGCCAACCCCCGGAAGATCGTCTTTACCGAGGGCCACGACGCCCGTATCCTGGAGGCAACTGCCCGCCTGGTAGAGGGTGGCTTCCTGACCCCCATTCTGGTGGGTAATGTGGACGAAGTCAAGGCTAACGCTGCCAAGGGCGGTTTCAACATTGAGGGTGTAGAGATCCTGGACCCCCTGACCTACGAAGGTATGGACGCCATGGTTGAGAAGATGGTGGAACTGCGGAAGGGCAAAATGTCCGCCGATGAGTGCCGCGCTGCTCTGAGCAAGGGTAACTACTTTGGCACTATGCTGGTGAAGATGGGCATCGCTGACGCTCTGCTGGGCGGCGCTACCTACTCCACCGCTGACACCGTTCGTCCCGCTCTGCAACTGGTGAAGACCAAGAAGGGCGCGAACTTGGTATCTTCCTGCTTCATTATGGTTCGGGGCGAAGAGAAACTGGCTATGGGCGACTGCGCAATCAACCTGAGTTATGAAGATTCCGTGGATAAGGAAGGCAATGTAACCGTTTCCGCTGCCCGGAAACTGGCTGAAGTGGCCATCGAGACCGCCAACACCGCTAAGGTGTTCGGCATTGAGCCCAAGGTGGCTATATTGTCCTTCTCCACCAACGGCTCCGGCAAGGGCGGCACTGTGAAACTTAGCAACGAGGCTACCAAGGTTGCCAAGGAACTGGCTCCCGACCTGATGATCGACGGTGAAATGCAGTTCGACGCTGCCGTTGCTCCCGAAGTTGGTCAGTTGAAGTTCCCCGGCTCTCCCGTTGCCGGCTACGCCAACACCTTTATCTTCCCCACCATCGAGGCCGGTAACATCGGTTACAAGATCGCACAGCGTCTGGGCGGTTTTGAGGCTTACGGCCCCATCCTGCAGGGTCTGGCTGCTCCCATCAACGACCTGTCCCGCGGCTGTAACGCCGATGAGGTCTACAAGATGGCCATCATCACCTGCGCAATGGTGTAATTAACCGCTGCCCCTGCACATTTGCTGTAGGGGCAGTCATTTTTAGGGAGGTGCTTGTATGCGTAAGAAACTATTGTGGACTGTTGTTGTACTGGTACTGATTGCAGCCGTACTTGTGGGTGCATACTTTCTCATCTGCCCAGACGGCACGGATCAAAATCCGGAGCAACATACGGAACAAAATACAGAGCAACATACGGAACAAAATACAGAGCAATTCTCGGAGCAAACAGAAAAAATCCCGGAACCGACAGAGAAAAAGACCGATTATAACGTGGTGATCGTCCACAAAGACGGCACCAAGAAAGAAATGACGCTGGAAATCAAAGAGGAATTTTTGGGCGCGGCGCTGACGAGTGCCGGTGTGATTGAGGCGGAGGAAAACCGCTTCGGTATGCACATCAAAAAGGCCGACGGCGAAAAGGCTGTGTTCAAAGAGGACGGCGCATACTGGGCGGTGTATGTGGGCGAGGAATTTGCCGCCAAGAGCACCGACCTGCTCCCTGTGGAAGGGGGGCAGACCTATCAACTGGTCTACTCTGAGCCTGTATTGGAAGATGCCGAGGAACCTACCTGGTATTTGCTCAAACACGTATTCCTGCCCATTGCCCGGGGTCAGGTAGGCACCGATTGGGACACTGTTTCCGCATTTTTTAATAAGCACGGCTATAAGTCCGTAATTGCTGAAGGTGCTTTTACTATCCTTGATTCCTATCGGGGATGGAGCCATATCGGCGGAGATTTGACCAACGCAAACGGTTATCTGGAGATTGCCTCCTTGTATTACATGTTGTACGATGGCTATAACATTAAGGCCAGCGCAGGCGTTAAATGTCTCAACGATGCAAACGAGAACCATTCCTACCACATCAATGACAGATATAACAACAATAAAAAAGAAGTGGATTCCCTGAAGGAAGTGGAAGAATGTATCCGAAATAACGGATAAACCCCGTAACACACAAAAAGGAGTGTCGCAAGACACTCCTTTTTTATAATGCAAAATGCAGAATGTATGGGCGACCATTGGTCGTCCAAAAGGCTTCCCCCGGGGGGATGCTGTCGAGCGTAGCGAGACTGATGAGGAATGCGGGCGGCAAGCTTACAGCCGGGGATATGTTACAGACATTCACAATGTCATACCGTACGCCGTTCCTCACCCGTCTTTTGCTTCGCAAAATCCACCCTCCCCCCGGGGGAGGGCTTTTTCATGTGCCCTGTTGACATTAAATTTTCCCTGTGCTACAATACTTTTGACAATCGAATAGACCTTTTCGTGGCGATCCGGGCGAAGAACCCAGACCGCTGAACAAGAGAATCGGGTGCGAATCCCGAACGGTACCGCCGCTGTATGTGTTACTGGACGCCTTTTTGACGAAAGTCAGTCACTGGGAGACCGGGAAGGCAAGGCCGTCCGCAAAGGCCGCAACCTCCTTTGCAAAAACACAAGTCAGAAGACCTACGAACAGGTTCTCCTTTCCGTTGCGTCATACAACGGGAACGCTTGTCGCGGAAAATCGGCCGCGGTGCAGTTTTGCGCCGGGGTACTTTTTATTTTTGGAGGTTATTCTATGAACAAAAAAACCTGGATCATCATTGCCGCGCTGGTGGTTTTGGTGGCCGCGCTGGTTACGGTGTATTTTGTGACCCGCCCGGAGACCACCGACGAAACCAAACAGTTCACTTTGGAGATCGTCCATAGCGACGGCTCGCTGATCACCAAGCCTATGGAATCCAATTCCCGGTACTTGGGAGAACTGCTCCAGTGGAAGCGGATCATTAAGGGCGAAGAAGGACAGTACGGTCTGTATATTCAGGAAGTAGACGGGGAG
>JAFXBH010000186.1 GCA_017521875.1 Oscillospiraceae bacterium | reverse complement strand
GTTCAAATCCCTCTCACTCCGCCAAAAAAGCACTGCTCTTGCAGTGCTTTTTTCGATATTTTTTATTGAAGCATCTGTTATATAACATACCTCAACTTGACAACTTGGAGTTTGGCAAATCATTCGATTATATTGCAATGCAATATTTTATAAACACTCTGCGAGTTTAAATTTGCTCGTATAACCAAAAGGCCACCAAATGGTGGCCTTTTGTCATATCGTTATTTGACAAGGTTTGCAAGCGCGCTTGCCATTGCCCTGGTGATTTCTGCACATTTTTTTGCTGCAATTGCCTCAAATGTAGGATAATCCATTTCTGCCGAATCATCGGCCTTGTCCGAGATGGCGCGTATGATCACAAAAGGAACACCGTTTCTCCATGCACCGTGAGCGATGGCAGCACCTTCCATCTCTGTGCAAAGCGCATTTGTATCATCTACAATCTGTTGTTTTTGTTCTTTGCCGCAAACAAACTGATCACCGCTGGCAATCGTACCGATTGCAGTATGACCGGGACAAGCCTTATCTGCAACAGAATAAGCCAGTTCTGTCAACATTTTATCTGCAGGAAATGCCCTAACAGAAAGCCCAGGGACTTGTCCTACCACATAGTAATCATTCAAAACATGACAATCAAAGTCGTGATAGATTGCATCACTGCTGATCACTAAATCGCCAATGTCCAGGCTAGCGTTTAAAGATCCTGCTACACCGGTATTCACAATATGGGTCACCATAAACAAATCACAAAGCGCCTGTACGCACAGGGCTGCATTTACTTTGCCCACACCGCATTGTACCACAACTACAGACAGGCCTTCCAGGATTCCTTCACAATACACCGCACCGGCAACTGTTCTCTCAGATTTATTTTGCATCAGTTGTTTTAATGTGGCTACTTCCACATCCATAGCACCGATAATACCTAATTTCATGGCAAACTCCTTTATCGAGGATAGTTTAAACGGGATTCGTCTGCATGAGCCAGCAAATCTGCATACTTTTTTCCCCAGTATTTTGCCATCGGCAAATTCATATCCAAATAATTGCCACAATCTTTGGCAGAAGCACCGGGAATATCTCCAGTGAATTCAGCAACAAACCGGAAGCAGGAAATAATTAAATCCAAAACATCTCCGGAACAATAGTCGCCAGCCAGCAGCAGATAAAACCCGGTACGACACCCCATCGGTCCAAAATACAGCACCTTTTCTTTCCAAGTCGGCTCATTTCGTAAATAGGTAGCCGCTAAATGCTCTATAGTATGCATCTCGGCTGTATTCATAACCGGTTCTTCGTTGGGACTTGTAAACCGCAAATCAAAGGTAGTAACCATTTCCTTACCCACCGAGTCTTTTCTGGAGACATACAGACCAGGTCGCAGGCGGATATGGTCAATGGTAAAACTTGTTATTTTTTCCATAGGAACGCTCCTTGTTATCTTTTGCGTATATAATATCAAAAAAAACAACCTATTACAAGCAGGAGACAATAAATATATCACAATAAGCAGCATATAAAAGTATTATCCTTGATTTTTTTTGCAATTAAGGCTATAATATTGGGGACAATTCACAGAAAGGTGGCATTTTACATGGAAGAACAATTCAATAACTCCAATCCTCCTGTAAATCCCCGGCGTAAAAAACGCAGCAAAATGCAGATTTTTAAAGAAACATATTTACCTGTTATTATCGGCGGCGTAGCAATTATCCTGATTATTATTTTTATCATTGGCTCTATTACCAGAGGTGTGCAAAAAAACAAAGCCGAAAAAGAGGCCAACATTGCCGCTTCATCCGCTGCCGCTGAAGAGGCAGAACGCCTGCAGTTGGAAGCAAATAACCGAATTGCTGATGCTGAGCAGTTGGCAGCCGGTTTCGATTATGCCGACGCGATTGATGTGCTGAACGGTTTTTCTGGTGATATCAGCAAGTTCCCGGCTATTAATGACAAGATTCTGGAGTATGAAGAAGCAATGCGCAATTTGGTCGCATGGGAAGACCCCAGCAAAATCCCCAACTTTTCTTTCCAACTGCTTGTGGCTGATCCCGCCCGCGGTTTCTCGCACGGAACATACGGCTACTCCATTAATCGGAATTTTATCACAACAGAGGAATTCTCAAAAATTCTCCGTCAACTCTACGATAATGGTTATATTCTGGTTGATTTTGATGACATTATCGAAACTACAACTACTAAGGACAGTGAAACCGTCTATAAAGCCAAAACCCTGATGCTTCCCAACGGCAAAAAGCCGATTATGCTGACCCAAACCAATGTGAACTACAACTACTATCTGATCGACGGCAACGGTGATAAAATCCCTGACGAAAAGGGTACCGGTATTGCCAGCAAACTGATTTGGGACGGCAGTAACTTTATAAACGAGATGGTAGATGCATCTGGCCAGACTGTCACCGGCAATTTTGACCTTGTTCCCATTTTGGAGGATTTCATTCAAAAGCATCCTGCATTCTCCTACCGCGGAGCACGGGCCACTTTGGCTCTTACAGGTTATAATGGCCTATTTGGTTATCGCACCCATCCCAGCGCTAAAGAGACCTTTGGCGAAACCGAATATCAAAGTTCCATTCAAACCGCCAAAACTGTTGCCAAAGCACTTCAGGATCGGGGATATCGCCTGGCCTGCTATACCTACGAGAACATCCCCTACGGTACCAGCAGTCTTACTCAGATCAAGAGCGATCTGAACGCCTGGGTAAATGAAGTCGTTCCCATTATCGGTAATTTGGATATTCTAACCTATGCACAATTGACCGATATCACCTCTGACCCCACCTACTCCGGTGAAAAATACGATACACTGTATGATGTTGGTTTCCGGTATTATCTAGGCTTCTGCGAAGACGGACAGCCTTGGGCAACCATAACAAACGGGTATGTTCGCCAGGGTCGGTTGATGGTTACCGGTTCCAATCTGGCTCATCATGCTGATTGGTTTACCAACTATTTTGATGCATCTTCTGTGCTTGACAGCACCCGTGGAAGCATTCCCAACTAAAAATCACCGCACCGGAGCAATCCGGTGCGGTTTTCAAAAGGTGAAATTATGGATATTAAACTTGGAAAATACCGTCATTTTAAGGGCAATGAGTATCAGGTCATAGGAATCGCCAGCCATTCTGAAACATTAGAGCCTATGGTTGTATATCAGGCGCTCTATGGAGAACAGGGATTATGGGTAAGACCTGCCCATATGTGGACAGAGATCGTTGAAAAAGACAACTATCACGGCCCTCGCTTTCAATACATCGACGAAACATAAAAAGGACGCTTTCCGCGTCCTTTTTATGTTTTACCACGCAATTCGATAATCTGGTCACGAAGCAATGCTGCGTACTCGTACTCCATCATGCGTGCTGCTTCTTTCATTTGTTTCTCCAAACGGGCAATTTCCTTTTCCTTTTCCGCCTTGGTCATCTTAATGCCGTTTCTTCCCTTTCTATCTGCTGTGGGAGAAGAAATCTCAATCAAATCACGAACGGATTTGATAATCGTTTTGGGAACAATGCCGTTTACCCTGTTGTAATCGTCCTGAATTTTACGACGGCGTTTGGTTTCATCCATTGCCACCTTCATAGCAGCGGTTATTTTATCTGCGTACATAATTACTAAACCGTCGGCATTTCTCGCTGCCCGACCGATGGTTTGAATCAAACTGGTTTCTGAGCGAAGAAAACCCTCTTTATCCGCATCCAATATAGCAACCAGACTGACCTCCGGCAAATCAAGGCCCTCTCTAAGCAGATTAATGCCAACAAGTACATCAAATTTTGCCATTCGAAGATCACGAATAATCTCCATACGCTCCATTGCACCAATATCCGCATGCATGTACCGCACACGAATGCCAGCGGACTGCAGATAGTGCGTCAAATCTTCTGCCATTTTCTTTGTGAGGGTAGTAACAAGCACACGTTCGTTTTTGGCGGTTCGTTTATTAATCTCCCCAATCAGATCATCTATTTGTCCTTCGATGGGTCTAACCTCCACAACAGGGTCTAAAAGACCTGTTGGACGAATAACTTGTTCCACCGTCTGTCCGGAGTGCACCTGTTCATATTCTGCAGGTGTTGCAGAAACATAAATTACCTGATTAAGTTTCGAATCAAATTCCTGAAAGTTCAGCGGTCTGTTGTCATAGGCAGAAGGCAGCCGGAAACCATAGTTGACAAGGGCATCCTTTCGGCTTCTGTCTCCTGCATACATTGCACGGCACTGAGGAAGTGTCACATGACTTTCATCCACAAACAGAAGGAAATCATCCGGAAAATAATCCAGCAAGGTGGTAGGTGGTGTGCCGGGCGCACGACCTTGAATGACCCGGGAGTAGTTTTCAATTCCTGTACAGAAGCCAATTTCTGTAAGCATTTCCAAATCGTAGGCTGTCCGCTGGGATATTCTCTGAGCCTCCAGCAGTTTATTCTGCTGATTGAACATTGCAACCTGTTGATCGCATTCTTCGCGAATTTCCCGCATTGCCCGTTCCATCTTCTCCCGAGATGCCACATAATGGCTTGCAGGATAAATGGCAACATGATCCAAATAACGCTCTGCAATTCCGGAAACTGCGTTGATCTCGGATATTCTGTCTACCTCATCTCCAAAGAACTCTACGCGGATTGCCCGACCTGACCAGTAGGTAGGATATATTTCAATGGTATCACCCCGAACGCGGAACTTATTGCGGGAAAAATCAATATCATTACGCTCATATCGTATCTCTGCCAATTTGCGCAATATATCGTCAAAGGGATACCGCTGACCTACCCGCAGAGAAATCACCATACTTTTATAGTCAATGGGGTCACCCAGTCCGTACAAGCAACTAACCGAGGAAACCACAATCACATCCCGCCGTTCAAACAAAGCGGATGTAGCGCTATGCCTCAACCGGTCAATTTCCTCATTAATGGCCGAATCCTTCTCAATATAGGTATCTGTATGGGCAATGTAGGCTTCCGGTTGGTAGTAATCGTAATAAGAAATAAAATACTCTACCGCGTTGTTTGGAAAAAACTCCCGAAATTCGGAGCACAACTGCGCCGCAAGGGTCTTATTATGCGCCAACACAAGCGTTGGCCGATTTACTTTTTCAATAATAGATGCCATTGTGAAGGTTTTTCCCGAACCGGTTACACCCAAAAGGGTCTGCTCCCGCAAGCCTGATTCCACACCCTGAACCAGTTTTTCAATAGCCTCCGGTTGATCACCGGTGGCCTTGTACTCTGAAACAAGCTTAAACTTATCCACAGCTGAATCTCCTTTCGCCTAAACTCCGGGGGTTATTGATCATCGCTGAGCTGACTCTCGCCGGTTAAGTAATCGATAGTCACACCGGGCTGCACAATATAAGCATAAACATTGAAGCAGATGCCCT
>JAFXBH010000185.1 GCA_017521875.1 Oscillospiraceae bacterium | reverse complement strand
CGAGCTGACCAACCTGCTGCTGGATCCCTACTTCACCGAGAAGCTGGCTGCTCTGCTGCCCGGCTGGCGTAAGGTCGTTGCACAGGGTGCAATGTGCGGTATGCCCACTCCCGCATTCTCCTCTGCTCTTAGCTACTACGATGGCTACCGTTGCGACAGACTGCCGGCTAACCTGCTGCAGGCTCAGCGTGACTACTTCGGCGCACACACCTACGAGCGCGTCGATGCTGAGCGCGGTCAGTTCTTCCACACCAACTGGACCGGCCACGGCGGCGACACCGCAGCGACTCAGTATACCGTTTAAATAATATCGGAAAGTGAGGACTTTTTTATGAAGATTCGTGAAAACTGCAAATATGCTCTGGTAGTACCCACCAGTATGGGTGTTCGTATCACCCCTCCCAACGGCCAGCCCGTTGCATCTTCCAATATGTTTATGATGCAGGCAACTTCTGCTGAGACCAATGTGGCCTCCATCTCCGCATACCTGGGTCTGCCCACCAAGGTGCTGACCACTTTCGTCAAGGACAGCCCCATCGCTGACTTCATCAAGCGGGATCTCCGCAGCCGTGGTATGGACTATGAAGGCAAGGAAGTAGAGCAGGGCGATCCCTGGGGCTACCGCCACCAGTTCAACATCGCTGACTCCGGTTACGGCTCTCGTGGCCCCCGTGTCTGCAACGACCGTGCCGGCGAAGTAGGCCGCACCCTGAACATCAAGGACTTTGACTTAGAGCGCATCTTCGGCCAGGAAGGCGTAGGCATCCTCCACCTGTCCGGCCTGATCGGCGCTCTGTCCCACGAGACCAGCATCTTCTGTCTGGAACTGGCAAGAGCCGCTAAGAAGTACGGCACCCTGATCTCCTTTGACCTGAACTACCGGGCTTCCTTCTGGAAGGGTCGTGAGCAGGAACTGCATGATATCTTCACTGAGATTGCTTCCGTTGCCGACATTCTCATCGGTAACGAGGAAGATTTCCAGTTGTGCCTGGGCGTTCAGGGCCCCGAGGCCTGCGGTAAGGACATCGGTGCCAAGATCGACTCCTTCAAGGAGATGATCGGCCGCGTAAAGGCGCAGTTCCCCAACGCCTCTGTTTACGCTACCACCCTGCGTCAGGTTGTAAATGTAAACAACCACCTGTGGGGCGCTATTATGCTGGCCGGCGACCAGTGGCACGTGGTCGAACCCCGTCCCATCACCGTTTTGGACCGTATCGGCGGCGGCGACGGCTTCGTCGGCGGTATGCTCTACGGCATTCTGAAGGGTTGGGAGAGCGAAAAGTGGATCCAGTTCGGCTGGGCATCCGGCGCACTGGCAACCACCTTCCTGACCGACTATGCACAGCCTGCTGACGAAGACGTGGTTTGGAGCGTCTGGGGCGGCAACGCAAGAGTTAAGAGATAAACAGAATCAAAAGCCGGGGGAATTGTCCCCCGGCTTTTTCTTTATGCAGGCAGAAAATCCGTTGCATTTGCCGGAAAAAAACAGTATACTATAGATACAGTACCAAGAAAGGAGTTTGCTATGGAACAACTTTGTTACGGTATCTTAAGTACATCTTCCATTGCCCCCCGGTTCATTGCGGCAGTCCGCACCTCCGGCACAGGAGAGATCGTGGCTGTATCTTCCCGCACCTTGCAAAAGGCAAAGGATAAGGCCGCCCAGTGGGATATTCCCAAGGCCTATGGCTCCCATCGGGAACTGCTGGCAGATCCGGCGATCAATATTGTCTATATCTCTGCGGTGAACGCCCAGCATTACCCCTTGGCCAAAATGGCTTTGGAGATGGGCAAACATGTGGTCTGCGAAAAACCCTGTACCACCTCTGCCGCCCATACCAGAGAATTGTTCGCATTGGCAAAGGAAAAAGATCTGTTTCTGATGGAAGCGGAAAAGATGCTGTTTTTACCTGCTATTTTGGAAGTGAAAAAGAGAATGGAAGCAGGAGAATTGGGCGAAATCCATATGGCGGAAATGAGCCACAGTTTCTCTGCCGCATACAACACATGGCTCTTTGATAAATCCGTAGGTGGCGGCACCCTGCTTTCCAGCGGTATCTACGCCGTGCAACTGCTTCTGTGGCTCTTTGGGCCTATGAAGAGCGTCCAGGGTTTCAAATCCGCATTGGAAACCGGCGCTGAGTGGCAGTATGTGCTGGCAGGGGAGATGGCCAATGGCATCCTCTTCAACATCAAAAACAGCACCCGGGCCACCTTGGATAACACCGCCAGATTTTACGGCACCCGTGGCTATGTGGAAATTCCGGAGTATTGGAAAGCCCGGAAGGCCACATTCTACATCAACGGCCAAGAGCCGGAAGAAGTCCAGTTCCCCTGTGAGTACGAACTGATCTACGAAGCCAAGCACATCTACAAATGTATGCAGGAGGGCAAGCGTACCAGTCCTGTGGTTTCCGAGGATCTGTCGGTGGCGGGTATCACGGCGTTGGAAGCGGTGGAAGCATCCTGGAAATGATTTTGCCATTGACAGGAAAAACAAGGCAAGTTACAATACAAACAGAAATACATTAGGAGGAAAATTCTATGCGCCAGATTCATATTGAACCTATTACCAACGAAGCCTTTGCCCCCTTCGGTCAGTTCTACAATATGGAGAACCCCCAGGGATATGCGCTGTGTGGCGAACTGCACCAATTCTTCCCGGATCGTGTCAACGCAGATAGTAATCACCGGATCGGCTACTCTCCCATTTTGGTGAAAAAGCCTGCTAAAATGGTGATCACCCAGCAGGAGTACCATACCACTACCTGGGAAATGATCCTGCCTATGAACGACGATATGATCCTGCATGTGGCTCCTGCCTCTGCCGGTACACCGGTTACCCAGTATGCCAAGGCATTCTTAGTGCCTAAGCACACTTTGGTGAAGATGAATGCCGCTATCTGGCATTTGGCACCTCTGCCCGCCAATGCAGACCAGTTGGCCGCAATGATCATCCTGCCGGAATGCACCTATGCCAACGACTGCACCGTGGTGGATCTGCCGGAAGATCAGCAGTTTGAAATTGTAAAATAATCCTGCAATACAGGCGTGCTGCCATCGGCGGCACGCCTTTTTCTTTGCTGGACACCGGGGAAATCCTGTGGTATAATGTCCTAAACGGCGAAAAAAGGGAGGCTATTGTATGCCTAAGGTAGTATTTCAAATTGAAGGCAGTGGGCCGGTGACCATCTCCTGTAACCCGGGAGATAACCTGTTGGAATTGGCCAGACGAGCCAATGTGGCCATTGATGCCCCATGTTCCGGCAACGGTTCTTGCGGAAAATGCCGGGTCAAACTGGTGGAAGGTGTGTTGGAGACCATTCCCTCCCGCCACATCAGCCAAGAGGAAATGGAAGCCGGCTGGCGTTTGAGTTGTAATTGTAAAGTAGTGGGGGATTGTACAGTATTCGTTCCCGATATTGCCTCTGCCTACCGAAGTCGTATGAAGACTGCCGACTTAAGCAGTCCTGACGAGATCGCCATTTTTGAAACCTGCCAGGAGCAATTGAAAGCCAGTGGCATTGTTTTTGAAAATCAATACCGCGCCCTGGTGCTGGAAATGGCAGAACCTACTCTGGACGATACGATGCCGGATAACGAGCGACTGACCTGGGCCATTCAGGAGGCTCTGGGCGTGGAAAAAGTAGAAATTCCCTTTTCCGTGATGGTAAAATTGGCCAGCACACTCAGAGAGCATCATTTCCGGGTCTGTGTCAAAGGCGAATTAAAAGAAAACACATTCCGGTGCATGGAAATTTCCGGGCCGGAGGATACCGCCATTGTGGGCTGCGCCATTGATATCGGCACCACTACCGTGACCATGGTGCTGACAGACCTTGTCACCGGCAAACTGCTGGCCAAAGGCTCTTCCGGTAACGGACAGATCCGTTACGGCGCTGATGTGATCAACCGGATCATTGAGCAGGGCAGAGAGGGCGGCAAGAAGAAGTTGCAGGACGCCATTGTAAAAGAGACCTTGAATCCCATTATCGCCAGCCTTTGCCGCAGCGCGAATATCTCTGCAAGGAGCATTTTGCGGCTGTGCGTAGCGGCCAATACGACGATGAATCACCTGTTTGTAGGTGTAGACGCAGAGCCTGTGCGTATGGAGCCCTATATCCCCAGTTTCTTTGGCTGGAAAGGCCTCCTTGCCGGCGACCTGAAACTGCCTGCCAACCCCTTGGCACCTGTTCTGATCGCACCCAATATTGGTTCTTATGTAGGCGGCGATATTACTGCCGGTACTCTGGTAACCACCTTGTGGGACGCGGATGAAATGAGTCTGTTTATTGACTTGGGTACTAACGGCGAAATTGTATTCGGCAACCGGGACTTTATGATGAGTTGCGCCTGTTCTGCCGGCCCTGCTTTCGAGGGTGGCGACATTTCCTGCGGTATGCGTGCTACCGACGGCGCGATCGAAGCCTGCACCATTGACAAAGAAACTATGGAGCCCACCCTCACCATCGTAGGCGATGCCGGGCAGAAGCCGGTGGGCATCTGCGGCTCCGGTATTATTGATATCATCTCCGAACTGTTCCGCTGCGGCATTATCAACGCCAGAGGCCTGTTTGTCCGGGAGGGCAGCCGTGTGCTGCGGGATGCCCACGGCATGGGCAGATACCTGTTGGCAAGTGCCGAAGAATCGGAAACAGGCCGGGAAGTTTCCATCAACGAGGTGGATATCGACAACTTCATCCGTGCCAAAGGCGCAATTTTCTCCGCCATTGATACTATGCTTTCGGCAGTGGATATGACAGTGGATTGTATCGACCGGGTATTTGTGGCCGGCGGTATCGGCTCCGGTATCAATATGAAAAACTCTGTCAATATCGGTATGCTGCCGGATGTAGACCTGAGCAAGTACCAATACATTGGCAATTCCTCTCTCACCGGTGCATACGCCATGGTGATGAGCGACCGGGCAACAGAAAAATGCCACGAACTGGGTGCCAATATGACCTACCTGGAACTGTCCACCCACCCTGGTTATATGGATAATTTTGTGGCAGCCTGTTTCCTGCCCCATACCGACGCCAGCCTGTTCCCAAATTCTGTGCAGGAGATGTAATATGCAAATAGAAAACCATAAAGAAGAAATTCCCTTTGCCTATTATGAGGAAAAATTTCACCGGTTAGATCCGTCAGATGTAACGGCACGACTGAATGATGTGGCGTGGGACGGGAATGCCTTTGCAGTGAAATTGCTGGGTAGAACCTTTTTCATCACCCACCCAGACTATTCCATTCGCCCGGAGGACGGCGGCGTGATTCCACCGTTGCCTGCCCAGACATTCCTGCTGCGGTATTTACTGGAATGTAAGGATGTCCGCTGGAGCGGAGAGTGGAAGACCTTCCGGGAGATGCCCTGGGGAGAAATGTATATTACACCCTATACAGGCCGTGTGCTGACCCGAGCAGCCTTTACCTTTGGTTTCCGTCTGGACGGATTCCGCGCTGCTGCCGAAAAAATGGGCGCAACCCCTGTGTCCCACGGCGATGCCGGCTACCTGTTTGAACTGGTGGGCGGATACCGAATGCAGATTCTGATGTGGGAAGGCGACGAGGAGTTTGCCCCCAGCGCCCAAGTGCTTTACTCGGATAACTTTGCCCAAGGCTTTGCCGCCGAGGACAGAGTGGTGGCGGGAGATATTCTTATTTCCACCATCAAGGCCAATATGTAACAAAAAGGACGGATTGCAAATTCATGCAATCCGTCCTTTTGTTATTTGTTTTTTGGAATGGTGATGGTCAGCACGATCTGACTTTCCGTCTCCCGCCGTTCCGACACGGCGGAGATTCCGGAGAGTTGGATCCGGGCAAGGGACTGATTCAGGTAGTTTAGGAATGCTCCTACGCTGGCCTTGTGGCCGTCCTGCCCTTCTTGTTTCAGGAGATTCTCAATGTATTGTTCTGTCCGGGCGACGCTCATACCCTGCCGGGCGATGGCGGCAATGGCCTGGAGTTTTTGGTGATCGGTCTTCAATTTTAGTAGTGCCCGGGCGTGGCGTTCCGTCAGTTCTGCCTGCCGCAGAGCCTCCAGCACAGATGCCGAATGGCGCAATAGCCGCAGTTTGTTAGCAATACCGCTTTGGCTTTTTCCCAAAACTTTAGCCACTTGCTCCTGACTCATATTCCATTGCTGCAGCAGCAGGTCAATGCCACGGGCTTCTTCAATATAATCCAGATCCTGCCGCTGGAGATTTTCTACCAGCGCCGTCAGTGCCGATTCCGATTCTGTCATCTGCATCACAATGCAGGGGATCTCTGTCAGGCCGGCCCGCATTCCGGCTCGTAGCCGCCGTTCTCCGGCAATCAGTTGATAGGTGTTGCCTACCCGCCGTACGGACAAAGGCTGTAAGATGCCGTGCTGCCGAATGGATTGGGCCAGTTCTTCCAAGGAGTCCTCCCGAAATAGTTTTCTGGGCTGATAAGGGTTGGGGCAAATGGCTTTTGCCGGCAGGAAAACCACCCGCCCGGTTTCCATATAAGTTTTTAACTTCTGGCATTGCATATTGTGACCTCCTTGGTGTGGTAGTTGCAGTATACCGGGAAAAAAATCAAAAAACCCACGAAATCACACCGTACCAGCAGAAAACTCCTCGACAAAGTCCTTGGTAACTTCGTTGCAAATAGGGAAACTGTGTGGTACAATGGGTAAAAACCTCTAAGGAGTGTGGGTTGTGGAAACAAAAAAGTTATATTATGACGATAGTCATAGAAAAACATTTACATCAAAGGTGGTTTCCTGCACCCAGGCAGAGGGTGGCTATCAGGTAATTTTGGAAGCCACCGCATTTTACCCGGAAGGTGGCGGCCAGCCCAGCGACACCGGTGTGCTGGGAGAGAGCCGGGTGCTTTCCGTCCGGGAGACAGAAGGGCAGATTGTCCACCTGTGTGATACCCCCCTGGATGTTGGGATGGAAGTGACAGGAACCATCGACTGGGAACGCCGTTTTGATTTTATGCAGCAGCACTCGGGAGAACATATCGTCTCCGGTATTATTTATGAGATGTATGGCTACCACAATGTGGGTTTCCACATGGGCAGTGATGTGGTCACTTTCGATTTTGACGGTCCCATTCCTGCAGAGGATCTGCAGACGATTGAAGACCGGGCCAATGCAGTGGTATGGGAAAACCTGCCGGTAAGGTGCTACTACCCCTCAGAGGCGGAATTGCCTACCATTGCGTACCGCCGGAAACGGGATTTGCCCTGGCCTGTGCGGCTGGTGGAATTTCCGGGTGTGGATTTGTGCGCCTGCTGTGGTACACAGGTGCAGTATACCGGTGAGATCGGTATGATCAAACTGCTTTCCTGCGTCAAGTTCCACGATGGCGTGCGGATGGAGATGGCCTGCGGCAAACGGGCGCAAAAGATCCTTGCAACCATTTTTGATCAAAATCGACAGGTCAGCCAGGCGTTCTCTGCGAAGATCTGGGAGACAGGTGCGGCGGCCAATCGAATGAACGAGACTTTGGCTGCGGAAAAGTTTCGCAGCGCATCTCTGGAAAAGCAACTGTTTTCCTACATTGCCAAAGAATACGCCGGAACCTCCTTGGCGCTTCATTTTTCGGAGAGCCTCACCCCTGCAGCCAATCGGGAACTGTGTAATGCCATTGCCCAGCAGGCAGATGTGGCGGTAACTTTGACGGGAACAGACGACACCGGTTACGGCATTTGTATCATCAGCCGCAGCCAAAATGCCAAAACCCTGGGCGCAGCGGCGGTAGCAGCATTGGGTGGCCGCGGCGGCGGAAAACCGGAGGCGTTTCAGGGGACAGTCACTGCCAATCGCAGTAAAATTACGGCTTATTTTCAGCAAGAGAAAAATAATTTAACTTAAGATAAAATAAGGACTTGCCAAAACGCATGTTTGCTGATAAAATTACAGTACAGCAAATCGCTGGAACCAAAGGAGGTACATATCCATGATACAGGTTATGATGGGGCTGAAGGGCTCCGGTAAGACAAAGAGACTGATTGATTCTATCAACGAGGCCATTGCCAGCGCCCAGGGCGATGTGGTTTGCATCGAGTATGGCAAGCAACTGACCTATGACATAAACTACCGTGTTCGTCTGGTGAATTCCAAAGAGTACTGCATCAACAACGTGGACAAACTGAAGGGTCTGCTTAGCGGCCTGCACGCCGGCAACTTTGACATCACCAACATTTACATCGACAATCTTTACAAGACCATCGGCGCAGACCGGGCAACCGGCGAGGCGTTCATTCTGTGGTGCGCAGAATTTGCCGACACCCACAATCTGAAGATTACGCTGACCGTTTCCGATGATCCCGCTGCTGCATCCGACGCAGTCAAGGCTTATTTGGTATAACATCTTTATTACACCGCTGTAATTTTGCAGCGGTGTAATTTTTTTGTTTCCTTTTTCGTAAATTTATGATAAAATAAGGATGAAATTAAGCAAAGGAGTCATTCCTATGAAAAATACTGTTTTTAAGGGTATGGCCACGGCCATGGTTACCCCTATGACCCCTCACGGTGTGGACTATGACACATTGGCTAGATTCATTGAATTCCAGATCGAAGGCGGCGTCAGCGGCTTGGTGGCCGTGGGCACTACCGGTGAAAGCGCTACCTTGAGTCCTGAGGAGCGGAAAGCGGTGATCCGCTTTACAGTCAAGCAGGTCAATGGCCGCATCCCTGTGATCGCTGGTACCGGCACCAATAATACCGTCCATGTACTGGACTTTACCAAGAGCGCCTGCGATGATGGAGCAGATGCAGTCCTGGTGGTGACCCCCTACTATAACAAGGCCACCCAAAACGGCCTGATTGCCCACTATTCTGCGGTGGCCGATGTTTCCGAAAAGCCGGTCATTATGTACAATGTGCCCAGCCGTACCGGCTGCAACTTGCTGCCGGATACCGTGGCTACCCTGTCCCAGCATCCCCGGATCGTAGGCCTGAAGGATGCTGCCGGCAATATGGACCAGACCGTGGAGACCATCGCCAAATGCGGTGACAGACTGGATATCTATTCCGGTGAAGACTCCCTGACTCTGCCAATGATGGCAATGGGTGGCGCCGGATGTATCAGCGTTCTTTCCAATGTGGTGCCGGCAATGGCATCGGATATGTGCAATCAGTTCTTCGCCGGCAATGTGGCCGGCGCAGCCCAGTTGCAGTGCAAAATGCTGCCCCTGATCCGGGCGCTGTTCAGCGAAGTCAACCCCATTCCCGCTAAGGCGGCAGTGGCGGCTATGGGCTTCGGTGAAGAATTTGTGAGAATGCCCCTGTCTCTGCTGGAGGACCATAATCGTGAGAATCTTCTGAAACAGATGCGTCTGTTGGGAGTGCAAGTATGAGAGCAGTGATATGCGGCGCCAACGGCGCCATGGGGAAATTGCTGCAGCAACGGTTGGAAAAGAATATCGCAGGCTTAGTCAGTGCTGACGGTTTAGGTGGCGTTCCCCGCAGTTTTGAGGAATTGGGGGATGTGGCGCCGGATGTGGTGGTGGACTTTTCCCACCATTCTGCCGCAGTGGATGTGGCTGACTATGCCGTGAAGACCGGCTGCGCCTTGGTTGTGGGCACTACCGCCCATACGGAGGAAGAAAAAGCCGCCATTTACGCTGCTGCCAAATCCGTTCCTGTGTTCTATGCCGGCAATATGAGTCTTGGCGTTGCCGTGCTCTGCAATTTGGCAAAGCAGGCGGCCGCCAGTTTCCCGGATGCAGACATTGAAATTGTGGAGATTCACCACAACCGGAAGGTAGACGCCCCCAGCGGCACCGCGAAAATGCTCTTTGAAGCGGTGAAGGAAGTCCGTCCGCAGGCTGTGCCAAATTGCGGCCGGGCAGGGGAAGGGAAACGGGAAAAGGATGAAATTGGCATCCACTCCTTGCGTATGGGCAATGTGGTGGGTGTTCACGAGGTACATATCACCACCCCCGCGCAGAGCCTGACCTTGCGGCATGAAGCCTGTGACCGGGGTATGTTTGCCGATGGCGCGGTGGCAGCGGCCAAATTCCTGATGGGCAAGCCTGCTGGAATGTATACTATGGCAGACCTGCTGGAGGAGAATCGATGAAATTTCTCCATATGAGCGGCGCCGGCAACGATTTTGTAGTGATGGACGCCCGAGGGAAGGATTTGGACTTTGCCACCTTGTCCCGAGAACTGTGCGCCAAAACCGGTGCAGACGGATTTTTGGCGGCAGATGTGTCTGATATTGCAGATTTCCGTTTGCATTTCTACAATTCCGACGGCTCCCGGGGGGAGATGTGCGGTAACGGCGCTCGGTGCATCTGCAAATTTGCCTATGACCAGGGTATTGCCGGAGAGAAGATGCAGGTAGAGACCGATGCAGGTGTTGTGTACGGCGAGCGAATCGGAGAAGACCGCTATAAAGTGAAACTCAATAACCCCAGTATGGTGGATTTCTCTTGCCATCCCAACGCAGCCTATGTGGAACTGGGCAACCCCGGCATTCCCCATAGCGTTACGGAATATCCGGAATTGCGCTGGGAGAATAAAGAATCCTTATTGCCTTTGTTTATGGAGATCCGCAACGCGGATGTCTTTCCCAAAGGGGTGAATGTGAATCTGTACCGCCGTGTAGCCGAAGACGCTGTGCAGATTCTCACCTTCGAACGGGGCGTGGAGGATTATACCTTAGCCTGCGGTACAGGCAGCGCTTCCGTGGCGGTGGTGCTGTGGCAGAAAGGAGAATTGCCGGAGGGATACTTAAAAGTAGAAAACCCCGGTGGCACCCTGGAAATCACCGTTTCAGGAACAGACGGCCAGGTTACAGATTTGTACTTGGAAGGCCTTGCAGAAGTCATTGGACAGATAGAAGAATAAATAGTAACGGCGCACCGGAAGGTGCGCCGTTACTTTTTGGTGGGGCATATTGGAAATCGCCAATAATCCATTGTGATAAAGTGCTAATTATATAAAAAAATTTTTAGGATATTGCACAAATTTATAATTTCTCACAAAATAAACTTGCAATGTAAATTTCCAAATGTTATGATACTATAAACTGACCATACATATTTGTTCCCGTGCAGAGGGAGAGACTGTGTGATCACCTATATTGGCTTACAATAAATGTGTTTTAACAGATCAAGAAACTGTTTTATTGTAAAGGAAAAGGAAGTGAGAGCCCAAAAATAAATAATCGCGTTCCCTAATATTTTGAAAAGGAGAAAACTATCAAATGAAAAAAAGAATTTTAAGTTTGGTTATGGCAATTCTGATGATCGTCAGTTTGTTGCCCGTAACCGCACTGGCCGCTGATGCAGACGCTGCTAATTGGTCTTGTGTCAGAATTACCCAGAATGGTCTTGATTTGATTCTTTATGGCAACAATGCCGGACGGACCGACTATGCTAAGACTGTCGACGGTAAGATTACCACCGAAGGCGCCTCTGCAGATGATTATAACATCAAGGTGTCTATGGAAAACAGTGTCCTGAAGATCACTCTGAAGGATGCGAATTTTACTGGTGACAGCACAAACAATCACATGATTGATGTTGGTTATGTTACCCAGGACGCTACTGGTGCTGCCACTACCAACTACTCCACTGAAATCACTTTGATTGGTGAGAATAAGTTCTACGGCAATACTGGCAACCGGTTTATGATCAAAGCCAGCAATGGCACCACCTTTACCGGTTCCGGTTCCTTCTACATGGAAGGTAACAACGTAAACGTTATGCATAACTACGGCGGCGACCTGACCATTAAGGATACCACCGTTACTCTGCGGCAGACCGGTGGTTGGAGACATCACGTTCTGCAGATGGTCAATGGTGACCTGACTATTGATAACGCCAATGTTAACCTCATCGACGAGTGCGGCGCTTCCGCAATCTTCTTCGGTGATTTCGATGCCTTTGATTCCTCCACCGATAGAGGCATCTACATTCAGAACGGTGCCAAGGTTAACATTGAGAACCAGTATAAGGCTGGCGTTGGTTGCTACCATCAGCCTGTTATCAACTGCAACGGTCCCTTCGTGATCGACAGCAGTAATGTAACCATCAGCAATGGTTGCGCATGTAAGTTCTCCAACAAGGCTCCCGAAATCAAGGGCGATGTTACCGCTATGTACAAGAGCCAGGCTGGTCAGGAATATGTTCCTTACAATGTAGAGGCTGGCACTGTGTTTGATGGCGCTGGTTGCGGCGGCGGTGCTGACTACGCCTTCCTGAAGGTCACTGTTAATGTTCCTTGCGACCATGCCAATGCAGCAGACGATGGCGACTGCACCACAGCAGTTACTTGCCCCGACTGTACCAAAATTGTTGTTGAGGCTCAGGCACACGCTTGGACTGACGATGATGATTCCACCTGTAACAACGAAGGCTGTAACGCCACCAGAAAGACTAAGCCGAATGCAGTTGCACTCCGTATCCATGGTGAAGACCTGTATGCATGGCCCAGCGATGGTGGCGCAGCAACCTACTTCCAGGTTATTGACAATCTGTTTGTACAGCAAGGCGATGAAGACAACTACAACATGAAGGTTACTTACGCTAATGGCGTGTTGGATGTTGTATTCCAGAATTTGGATATTACCCGCAATGCAAACATCAGCATGTTTAACTTTGCTTATTACTCCGATACTGGCAAATATAACTATGATGTTCGTATCACACTGATTGGTGAAAACAAGATCAACGGTGCCGGCGGTTTCCATTTGGCCAACACAACCAACGGTGATATGATTATCACCGGTCCTGGCTCTCTGTATATGTGCACCTCCGACCAGGCTTATGTTATGCATGTTGTCAATGGCGACTTGACCATTCAGGATACCACCGTTACTATCGAGCAGAAGAACGGCAGTTACAGTGGCATTACTGTGGCACAGGGCGACCTGATCATTGACAATTCTACTGTTAATATGAGCGCTAACTATGGCTCCTGTGTATCCTTTGGCACATACAATGGTATTGGTACCGAAGAACAGGGCTGCTACATTCTGAACGGCTCCAATGTTGTGATGAATGCTCCCACCTTGCACCGTGGCCTGATCCACACTGCCGGTCCTATCGTATTCGATAGCAGTAATGTGGAACTGAACAACACCTACGCTTGTATGGCTACCAACAAGGCTCCTAAATCAAGGGCGATGTTACCACCGTGTATAAGAACAATGTAAACGGTCCTGAGTATCCCTACGATGTAGAAGTCGGCACTGCCTTCGGTGATGGCTGTGCACACGGTGATGGCTATGCCTGCTTGAAGGTTACCATTAACCTGCCTTGCGACCACGACTCTCTGGAAGACGACGGCGACTGCACCACCGCAGTGGTATGTCCCGTTTGCTTCGAGACTATCGTTGCCGCTCAGGATCACGCATGGGCTGACGATAACGACACCACCTGTGAAAACGCTGGCTGCGAAGTAACCAGAGTTCCCGCTAAGGCTGTTGCTGTTCTGAATGGCGTTTACTACAACACTCTGGCTGAGGCTTACGAAGCAGCAGTGAATGGCGATGAAATCGTTTTGTTGAAGAATGCTGCTGGCACTGGTATTGTCATCCAAAAGAGCATCACCATTGACTTTGGTGGCTTCATCTACACCATTAACACCGGTGTTGGCGATGTTCCCTCCAACGGCTTGCAGATCCGCAAGGAAGCAGGCGAAGTTACCCTGAAGAACGGTAGATTGCAGATCAATGGCAACAAGAACGATCTG
>JAFXBH010000184.1 GCA_017521875.1 Oscillospiraceae bacterium | reverse complement strand
GCTCAACAAAGGTTCCGCCGGAACGGACAGAAACCAGCAGGGGGTTTTCCTTATCGCCGAACTTCTTGCCGGTGATGGTTTCCAACTTTTCCACATACTCCATGATCTCAGCCTGGATGCTGTCGTTGATCATACGGCCGTCTTCATAGTACTGGGTACAGGCCTCGGTAGAAATGGTAAAGCCCTGAGGAACAGGCAGACCGATGTTGGTCATCTCAGCCAGGTTGGCACCCTTGCCGCCCAGCAGTTCCCGCATAGAGCCATTGCCTTCGGTAAATAAATAGACAAATTTGTGAGACATTGAAAAAACTCCTTTCAACTGTTTTGAGCAATACATACCGCCCAATTTTTTCTTTTTTTATTTGATTTTCCATAACGCTGAAATAGTATAGCACAAACATTCCAAAATGTAAACCTTTTTATATGAAAAAATGCAAATTTTTACCTTTTTTGTGTCCTTTACGCCAAATATCAAAAATCTGCCCCCGGGGCAAAGACCCCAAGGGCAGATATCTTATCAATATTCCCGCACAACGGCTTTCACAAGGCCGATCAGTTCCGCTTCGCTACCGTCAATCGGACTATACGCATCGTTTTCCGGCATCAGCCAAACCTTACCGTCCCGGTGCTGCAGGCGTTTGACGGTGGCTTCGTCGCCGATTCTGGCTACCACGATCTGCCCGTCATCAGCGGTCTGCTGGGGGCGAACAACTACAATATCTCCGCTGAGGATTGCAGCGCCTACCATACTGTCACCCCGGACACGGAGGGCAAAACAACTGGGATCTCCGTCCCAACTGATAGTTCCTTCCCGGTTTTCCAATGCTAAAATGGGCACACCGGCGGTTACCAAGCCAACCACAGGAATCTGGCCGGGTCGCTGGGAAGTCACCACGGCCCGCTTCCGGCCCTTAGCACCCGGAGACTGAAGAAGGCCCTTTTCTTGCAACTGATTCAGATGATAACTGACGGATGCGGTAGACCGCAGATTCACCGCTGCGCCGATCTCACGGACGGAAGGTGCAAAACCGTTTTCCTGGATGAATTGGTTCACAAATTCCAAAATCATATCTGCCTTATTGCTGGTTCTGGGCATACACATACCTCCAATGCAATCTTTCTTTTATTTTAGCACATTTGACCGAAAAAGGAAAGAGGAAATTTCTTATTTTTACCACCGTTTTCCATTTTCTGCACACCCATACCTCTATACTAATAGAATAAGAATACGGAGAGGAAGGGATCTTATGGAACACTACGACAAAGCAAAAGCAGCGCGGGTATGGCAGCGGGTACAAAACACTGTGGCCGCCACCAATCCGTCTCAGGGATTACAGGGGTTGATTTTGGAGGAATGGACGGATGCGGCAGTTTATATGGCATTATCCCGCCGGGTACAAGGCAGCGCCGCGGCCACCTTAAAAAAGATGAGTCAGGATGAACAGGCCCATATGGCCTGTCTGAAGGGGATTTATACGCTGCAAGGAGCAGGGCGACCGGATATCCCCGCTCCCCCACCCCCGGATAACGCGCCGGTGAGCGTGATGCTGCGACGGTGCTATGGGCGGGAAATGCGGTGTCTTGCCCAGTATGAAGCCCGGGCAGCCGATCCGGAATACGGGCAGATCTTCTCCCGTATGGCTCAGCAGGAACGAGAGCACTGTCGGCAGATTTTGGAGATCTTAGGCAATCTGCCCCAGGATAAATAAGAACCAAATTAGCGGGCGGCAATTTGCCGCCCGCTTTCATGATCAGAAGAATACAGATTTTGCTTTTTCCTTGATTTCCTTGGAGGCTACGAAGGGGATTCTCGTGGTATAGCCATTCTTGGCGGCCACGATTTTCTTGGTAGGCCAGGCAAAAATATCTCTGTTCCACTGGTCGATGGTATCGTTATACAGTTCTCTTGCTGCGGTGATCTCCCGCTGCAGATACATATTCTGCTGCATAGCATCGGCAATCTCCCGGTGGGCCTGCAGGTCAGGATAGTTTTCCACTGCCACATGGATGTCTCTGGAGACGGTTTCGATCTGGCCGCCGATCGCATTCCGGGCAGCATCAGCATCATCGGTGTTTCCGGAACGGAATTTGGCAATATTCTCAAATGTACTCTTGTCCAGGTCGATGGCCTTATCCAGCAGGCGCGCACAATTCTGCAGCACCATTACCCGCTGCTCCAGGTAGTTATCAATCTGAGAAGCATTTCTCTGAATCTTCTGCTGCAACTGGTCAAAGTGCTTTTGGGCACTGATCTTCATAAACAGGAAGATCAGGCCGGGCAGGATGCCGCACAGCCACAGAACAACCTCAAACACCTTGGAGCCTGCGCCCACCTCTGCAGGAATCTTCTTCACGATCACATTGGTATCCAGACCTTCTTCTCTCACTTCGGGGTTCAGTTCGTCTAATTGATTTGCCATAACAATTCTCCTTTTCTGATTATGTTCGATAAATGCACAAGCCGTTCCGACGGGCCATCACAGTCTTGTTCGCTGCCAGTTCCTTGGCGGAAATGCAGAAGTAATTTTCTGCCTCCAGGGGCAGGTATTCATCCCATTCCACAGGAACGCTGTGCAGATGACCGTCACCACCACGCATTGTAATCACATCCACCCGTTTTTCGATGTCATAGGAATAAGCCGTGATCCGGGTTGTATCCACACTATCCTTGGATTCCACAAATGTGGATTTCAAGATGGCTTTGGTCTTTGTATTGGGATGCATCACATATTGGGGGTCAACGGCATTGGCCAAAACCTCACATTCCTTAAGGGAATACATCTGGGAACGGTCCGGTATGGGTTTCAGCGAATGGACAGGCCGCTCCTGATACGCAGGAATGGCCAGCACCGGAGCAAAATCAAAGTACACCGCTTTGAAAAATTCCATATTCTGACCTATAAAATTCTCTTTGGCTATGTCGTAGGAATAAGACATATACCGGTTGGGCAACAGATTGATGGCTCTGCCCTGGCTATGATTTGTCAGAATCCGGTTGGTGCGCTTCATTTTTACAAAATGGAAATCGTCACCGTAGCCACTTTGGGAACAGATCAGGGAAACCATATTGGTCTGCGCCAGGGGGGTAAACAAGGTCCGGAACTGCACCTCATCGGTTCTGTTCAGCGCGTCGAACAGAACTTCAAACTCCGAATTGGACATACTGACAAAGTCGTCATTTTGGCGCAGCGCTTTTTCGGCTTTCCTGTTTAGTTTCCGTTCTCCTCGCCGGACATATCTCTCCAGTTCCCGTTCATTCTTCTGATGTAAATGGGTTGCATCCCGGCTGAATTCCAGATCCGGGCCACCCTGAGAGCAGTAGTTCAGTTCTACCTGGGTGGAGTAGAAAGGTTTGGGTTTGGTCACCGTGGCGTGGAGGGTCTCGGAGCGGGTGCGGGTCCGGAGTTTGCCGTTACTGTCCCGGTAGGTTTCTGTCCAGTGGATCGTCTTATAGCCGTGGTAGGTTTCCATTCCCATGGTATGTATTACTTTATTCTCAAACAGGAAGGGGTTTTCATTATAATGACCCGCCAGCACATCCAGGGTGGACTGCTCCTGCTCACGGTTTGCGGCAAAGTCATAATTGATCTTCATATCTGCTTCCTGCTCTGCAGAAAAGCAGGGATGAAAAGTGATCAGCGGAATGGTGGATTCAATAATATCCAGGGCATCTCTGTCCGTGAACAGTCTGTTCAACGGCGCCATCTGAGCGCCGGCCTCTGCCAGCAGTTTTTCCGCCTGCTGATCCGATTCTTCAATTTGAGATTTGAGACTTCTGATTTTGGGTGTCATTTTCCAGATAACAAGAGGAATCAAAATCACGGTGATGCACATCAGCACCCGCCAAAATCGGCGCCAGTTCCGCTTTTTCCGAAGTTTGGCTACCGTCTCTATGTGGGTATCATAAAGCCTGACAGTTTCCCGGTTTTTCTCAATGTCAATTCCGGATCGCTGTACAAGGGTTTCAAAAAACTGATTGGTTTTTTCCTGGTGGAGGGCCTTATATTTGCCGTCAAACTCCTCCAGAGGATCATAGATCACAGAATCCATATCGCTCCCCCCTTATTCGACATTATACTACTTCCTGCGGGAAATGCAAACAAAAAAACGCCCTATGACCTTGCGGCCACAGGGCGTTTGCATAAAACTTATTCGTCGTTCTTGGCTTCGTCGATGATCTTCTGCTGGTTTGCCTTGGGCACTTCTTCGTACCGGACAAACTCCAGAGTGAAGGAGCCACGAGCCTGGGTCATAGCCCGCAGGTCAATGGCGTAGTTGCTCATTTCTGCCATAGGAACTTCGGCCTCCACAACGGTGTTGCCATCGGAGTCGGGATTCATACCCAGAGGACGGCCGCGACGCTTACTCAGGTCGCCCATCACATCGCCCACGTAGGACTCAGGAACGGTAACGGCCAGAGCGCCAACAGGCTCCAGCAAGGTGGGCATAGCGTTGGGCATAGCCTCCTTGAATGCCAGGATAGCAGCCAACTTAAATGCCATTTCGTTGGAGTCAACAGGGTGGTAAGAGCCATCGTACAGAACGGCCTTCAGACCAACCATGGGATAGCCGGCCAGAGGTCCCTTCAAAACGGCTTCCTGGATACCCTTTTCAACTGCGGGGTTGAAGTTCTTGGGAACTGCGCCACCAACAACTTCTACATCGAAGATCAGTTCGTCCTGCTCTTCCTGAGGCTCAAAACGGATCCAAACGTCACCGAACTGGCCGGAACCGCCGGTCTGCTTCTTATGACGGCCGTGAGCCTGAACAGTCTTCTTGATCTTCTCACGGAAAGCAACCTTAGCGGGGCTCAGTTCAGCATCCACGCCAAAACGGCTCTTCAGTTTGGAAATCAAAACATCCAACTGCTGGTCACCGGCGCCGGAAATCACCAACTGGTGGGTCTCAGCATTG
>JAFXBH010000183.1 GCA_017521875.1 Oscillospiraceae bacterium | reverse complement strand
GAGTGTACGCATCACATCATAAGCCGCTTCACGGGCAGGGGTATTAAAGATTTCCGCAGTATATGTGCCATTTGCATCCTTGCCCTGGAAGAAATTGTATGCTTCTGTGCTGCCTGCATACTGTGCCCACCAGTTGGTAAACAAATAGTTCAAATAACCGGCAGCATCGGAAGAACAGGTAAACGCATAGGCACCGCCACTTGCCTCCTTCACAGACTGATCCTGCAGTTTTTCAAAGAGCGCAAACATCTCATTGGTGGTTCTAGGCAGTTCCAGTGCAGACTGACCGGCAGCGGTCAGGTTTTCATTGGTTTTATCCCACTTGGTCTTATTGTACATAAAGCCACTGATACCGGTAGCCCAGGGAATCGAGTACTGCTTACCGTCCCTGTAGGTAAACATCTCCATATAGAAGGGTTCAATAGCATCGGCAATTGTCTTACCCTCTCCGGATTCGGCATAGCCGGTCAGGGGAGATGTGTAGACATCAGAAAGATCTGCCCACTTGTCCTTTTCAACACCGGCTTGGGTCTGGAAGGTGGTATTGACAATAGAGAAGAAAATATCCACCTGGGTATTGGATGCCAGTGCGGTGCTGGCAAAGCCGCCGGAATTGGCATCATCCATTACGACCACCTTGATCTCGGACTGCTTTTGATTGTATGCCTCCGCCAAGGCTCTTGCAAACTGGCTGCCATAGCCCTTAGCCTCAACCTGAATGACCAGGGTATTGGCGTCCACCTGAACATCCTGTGTGCTCAGTCCGCATCCGCACAGCCCCAACAGCATTACGCCTGCAAGAACCAACGCGATAAAGGCTTTTACTGATTTTTTCATAATTCATACCTCCTGTGATTTTTACGGTATCATCCCTTGATGCCGCCTGCGCTTACATTTTCCATAATCTTATCGTGGAACAGTGCCACCAGCAGAACTACCGGCAGGGAAGCCAGTAAAATACCTGCAAAGTAGACTGTTTGCGATGCATTGACTGCGTCGAAAATCATCTTTTCGCTGAACAGATACAAGCCGGTAGACAGTGTCGGCATTTTCGACAGCATGAGGATCGGCTGCTCGTAATTGTTCCACTGCGCAATAAAATACAGAAGTCCAATGGAGAACAGCATCGGTCCCGCCTGAGGCAGCATGATCTTTCGGAAAATGGTAAAATGGGATGCACCGTCCATCCGTGCCGCCTCTATATAGGTCTTATCCATACTCTTAAAGAATGCGTAGGTAATCAGGAAATTGCCCCCAAATCCGCCAAGCTGCGTGATCAGAAACATCGGTGAATCGTTGATGCCCATCTGATTTACAATTTGGTACAGTGATGGCAGTGTACCTACCACCGGCAAAGCAATGGTAAAGATGATAAAGTTGAAAAATGCTTTTTTCCCGAAGAAATTATACTTGGCAAATATGTAGCCGGTAACAGCATGACTCATAGTGCTAAGCACTGCAGACCCCAAAGCAAACCAAATGCTGTTAATGAACATTGCCACAAAGGTAACGCCGTTATAGTTGATGAGACTCAGCGCCTTTGGATAGTTGGACCAGATCCACTGTTTGGGCAGCGCCATCATATCCTCAAAAAACTCAGGATTGGTTTTCAAGGAATTCATCGTGGTCCACGCCATAGCATATACCAGCGTGGCCGCATAGATCCAAAAGATCAAAAATACAATACTGGTCAGGATCTTTGCCCCCAACGATTCTCTTGGCCGCTTAAATATCCGAATGATACCGATGATGGGGATCACAAAACTGAGTATGCCAAGTAAAAGCTTTTTTATGGACGACATTGCGCCGATTTTTGTCAAGTTGTTCTTTCCCATATTAAAACTCCACATCTGCATAGACCTTGTTCAGCAGCCATTTTGCCACCATCACAATAGGGAACAAAATCACCGTGCAGGTAATGCCCAGTGCAGCCGGAAGTCCCAGTGTGGTAGAGCCCTGAACCCGTTCAAATATCCAGTAAGCAATCGTCTTCGTATCTGCAAGTCCCTTTGTCAGCAAAAGTAGCGGACCGGTTGCCGTAAACATAGAAGAAATGTTCAG
>JAFXBH010000182.1 GCA_017521875.1 Oscillospiraceae bacterium | reverse complement strand
CTTTGCAGCACAAATGGACCCAACTTTGGAAGAATTGGGAGATATTCGTACCGCAGTTTCGGAAGCCGTCACCAACTGTATTGTACACGCCTATCCGGAGGGATACGGCGTTATCAGTATTCGATGCAGAATTTTAAAAGATAACGTGTTGGATATTGTTATTAAAGACAAAGGCATTGGTATTGAAGATCTGGAAAAAGCCAAAAAACCTATGTATACCACCGGTGGATCTGATAGAAGCGGTATGGGATTTACAATTATGGAAAGTTTTATGACAGAGTTTGAAGTATCCTCCATAATTGGTAAGGGTACGACAATACATATGCGCAGACGGTTAAAGCAGAGAAAATGAGCAGGGTTGAGGATTTGATTGCCCAATGCCAGGCTGGAGATATGCAGGCAAAGGAAACTTTAATTTTGGAGAATAACGGGCTGATATGGTCAGTTACCAAGCGGTTTTTAGGCAGAGGAGCAGAGGCAGAGGATATGTACCAGTTAGCCTGTCTTGGCTTTTTAAAAGCAGTTGATGGATTTGATTTGAACTACGGTACACAATTTTCAACATATGCCGTTCCAAAGATTGCCGGTGAGATTAGACGATTTTTGAGAGATGACGGTGCGGTAAAGGTGTCCAGAACCATCAAGGAGCGCGCGGCAGTGATCAAAGCGGCAAGAAATCACCTGGTTAATACGCTGGAACACGAACCGACTGTCAATGAAATTTCCGAATACACAGGTATTTCATCGGAAGATATTGCAATTGCGGAAAGCGCATGCTTCAATGTTGAATCTATTCAGGAAGCCACAGGAGAAGATGGATTCACACTGGAGAATATATTGACAGATACAAAATCGGAAGAAATGATCCTTGAACAATTTGCATTAAATCAGGCTATTGAACGTTTATCAAAACGGGAATCTATGGTTATTAAATTGCGTTATTTCCATGGATTAACGCAGCAGCGCATAGCGATTATCCTGGGCGTCAGTCAGGTTCAAGTCTCAAGAATCGAAAAAAAGGCATTGGAAAGATTACGGGAATTGTTGCTCTAAAAATGAAATTTTCCCTTTACCTTTTGCGTCAAATAAGGTAAAATATTTGTATCATTTATAATTTGGGTGCAGATATGGAAAATGTATTTTTGGATAGATTTATTGCTGCGAGAAAACGCTATATTACAGCACAATTTCCTCGTTTGAACAATATGCAGATAGAGGCAGTTACCACTACCGACGGACCTTTGCTGCTGCTGGCAGGTGCGGGAAGCGGTAAGACGACTGTTCTGATTAATAGAATCGCAAATTTGATTCGCTTTGGCCGTGCCAGTGATTCTGCTGATGTTCCAGATACAGTCACTGAAGATGACGTCTTGTTTCTTGAGTCGTTGTCGGAGCCTGCTTCCGAAATGGAAAAAGCAAGGGCAAATTATTTGTGCGCCTTAGATCCGGTTGCTCCCTGGAATATTATTGCCATTACATTTACCAACAAGGCGGCAAACGAACTGAAAGAGCGTTTGACTGCTATGCTTGGCCCGGAGGGCCAGGATGTATGGGCTATGACATTCCACTCTGCCTGCTGCCAGATCTTGCGGCGAAATATTGATAAACTGGGCTATTCCGGAAGTTTTACAATCTACGACACCGCAGACTCAGAACGTGTCATGAAGGATATCATCAAAGATATGGGTCTGGATGATAAGACTTTTCCTGCCAAGTATGTCCTCTCAGTAATCAGCCGAGAAAAGGACAATATGGTTACTCCTGAAGAACTGCTGGAGCGGGCAGAGTTTGGAAGTGATTTTCGTCTTCTTCATATTGCCCGGGCGTACAGTATGTACCAGAAACGACTGAAAGAGAATAATGCCTTGGATTTTGACGATATTATATTCCATACTGTTTTGTTATTGCAGCGATTTGAAGATGTACGGACATACTACCAGCGCAAATTCAAGTATGTCATGGTGGATGAATACCAGGATACCAACAATCTGCAATATCTCCTGACATCCATTCTTGCCGGCGGTTATGAGAATATATGTGTCGTTGGCGATGATGACCAAAGTATCTACCGTTTTCGTGGTGCTACCATTAAGAACATTCTTGATTTTGAAAAGCAGTACCGTGGCAGCCGGGTGATTCGACTGGAGCAAAACTATCGATCTACACAGTCGATCTTGAATGCGGCGAATGCAGTCATTGCGCATAATATTGGAAGAAAAGGGAAACGCCTTTGGACTGCTAATGGGCAAGGAAGTCCCATCACCGTCTATGAAGCGGGGGATGAGGGGGCAGAAGCCAACTTTGTAGCAAATCAAATTATTTCCGGTTATAAGATGGACGGCTTTAAGAATTACGCTGTATTATATCGCACCAACGCCCAATCCAATGCCTTGGAATTTGCTTTTAAACGCAATGGTATACCGTACCGTGTCATTGGTGGTATGCGTTTCTTTGATCGGGCAGAAGTCAAGGATATGCTTGCCTATTTGTGCGTGATCAATAATCGAGCGGACGATCTGCGTTTGCACAGAATCATTAATAACCCTCCCAGAGGGTTAGGAGCAAAAACTATCGAAACAGCAGACAGGCTTGCACAGGCAGAAGGTGTAGGATTATATCATGTGGTATCCGATCCCTATTCTTACGGTCCCCTT
>JAFXBH010000181.1 GCA_017521875.1 Oscillospiraceae bacterium | reverse complement strand
GGAGAAGTCGTGGCGGTTAGCGGTACGGGTGAAATTGCCGGGTGTACCTACGAAGGGTCGGGCGATCACTCTGCCAACGCCATGTTCCCCTTGCAGCAGTTCTCTGGCAATTCGGCAGTACTCGTACAACTGCTCCGGGGGTACAATATCCTCGTGGGCAGCAATTTGGAATACGGAGTCGGCAGAAGTATACACGATCAGGTCACCTGTACGCATATGTTCTTCACCGTACTGATCAATCACAGCCGTTCCCGACCAGGGTGCATTGGCCAGCACACCTCTGCCGGTGGCCTTGCGGAAAGGCGCTAATATTTCCTCCGGAAAACCATTGGGATAGGTAGGCAGCGGCTGCTGAGATACGATGCCGGCAATTTCCCAATGGCCAATGGTGGTGTCTTTTCCCTGCGAGGCCTCTTTGAGTCTTGCCACTGCGCCCAAGGGGGTATCGGTTTTGGGCAGGCAATCCACGCCGTCGATATTGCCCAAACCGGCCTTTATCATATTGGGAATATGCAGATGGGACGATTTGGCGCAGGAAGCCAGTGTATTGACCCCTACATCGCCAAATTCCCGGCTGTCTTCCATTGCGCCAATGCCAAAAGAATCCAGCACAATCAAAAAGATACGCTTCATAAAAAACTCCTTTTAAGAACATCCATACTTTCTCTCCGGCGAGAAAGTATGCAAAGAGCCGCCGGGACCTCCCGTATGGTCCCGGACCCCCAGACGGCCAAAAGGGGAAGCAGAACTGACATCTTCCAAAGTTGATCTTCCCTCACGCTTCCCCCTTTGGAAACCCCGCGAAGGATTTGCAATTCATTCCAGAGAACAATCTCTACATTCTGCATTATGTATTCTGCATTTTGCATTATTCTTAGTAAGTTCCGTCGTTCTTAAGACCCTTGGCGATCTTCACCACCCGGGAAGTACCCAGACGGGATGCGCCAAGTTCAATAAACTTTTCAGCGTCTTCCAAACTGGAAATGCCGCCGGCAGCCTTGATCTTTACATCGGGGCCGATATGCTTGGCAAACAGTTCCACATCGGCAAACGTAGCGCCTGCCTTGGAAAAGCCGGTGGAGGTCTTGATATAGTCCGCCTTGGCGTCGGTGACGCACTTGCACAGGGCGATCTTCTCCTCGTCGGTCAGCAGGCAGGTTTCAATGATCACTTTCAGGAGTTTGCCCTTGCAGGCAGCCTTGATGGCAGCGATCTCGGCAGTAAGTTCTGCCCACTTACCCTCTTTGGCCCAACCGATATTGATCACCATATCCACTTCGTCTGCGCCATTGTCCACGGCGTCAGTGGCCATAAAGCACTTGCTGGCAGTAGTGGCATAGCCGTTGGGGAAACCGATAACGGTGCAGATGGCCAGCCGCTGGCCTACATATTCCTTGGCCTGCTTGACAAAGGATGCAGGAATGCAGACAGAGGCGGTCTTGTAAGTCATACCGTCGTCACAGATGGCCTTAATTTCTTCCCAAGTGGCGGTCTGTGCCAGCAGGGTATGGTCGCATTTTGCTAAAATTTCAGAAAGTTCCATAGTCATTCTCCTTTAATTCTGTCCGTGGAGTTTGATCTTCCGACCCTCACGGATTCCGTTGATATAGCACTTGTGGCACATAGCGATATAGGCATCGTTACCGCCTAAAAACACCTGTGCGCCCTGGGTCACGATATGACCTTCTCCGTCGATACGGGCATTGACGGTGGCTTTTGCGCCGCAGTCGCAGATGGTTTTGATCTCCTGAATGGTATCCGCTACCTCCATCAGCCGCAGAGAACCGGGGAACAGTTTGGTTTGAAAATCTGTCCGCAGACCAAAACACATCACCGGCACATTGTAATCATTGACAATATTACGAAGTCCGTCGATTTGCGCCGGAGTCAGGAACTGACATTCATCTACGATGATCACATCGCAGGTGTCTTTTTTTGTGTCGGTAAAGATCTGATATACATCCGCCTCCGGAGGAATGATCGTCACCACCGCTTCCAGTCCGATACGACTTCGGAGAATATCTGCACCGTCCCGCACATCTGCACTGGGTTTGATCAGCCACACATTCAGGTCATTTTCTTCGTAGTTATACTTGGTGATCAGAGCCTGGGCCGTTTTGCTGGAGCCCATTGCGCCGTATTTAAAATATAGTTTTGCCATAATCAGACCCCTTCTCTCTGTAATTACAGATATTATACAGAAAAGTATCGGTTTATGCAAGCAAAATCCTCAAAACAAGAACCCGAATGTGATCCATTCGGGTTCTTGGGGTTAATTGGAAAGTTGCTGTTTGTGGTATTGCAGGGTATAGAGATTATAAT
>JAFXBH010000180.1 GCA_017521875.1 Oscillospiraceae bacterium | reverse complement strand
TCGTTCTCCACCTGCATCATAATGACTTTGCCGCCGTTGGTACAGAGGTGGGGGCGAATACGGTCGAACAGTTGCTTGTAGTAGGGGGTCACTTTCTCCAAATACAGCGGGTCATCGCACCGCAGGGCAATGTTCGGATATTTCAAAAGCCAGGAGGGCAGACCGCCAAACTCCCATTCCGCGCAGATATAAGGACCGGGACGGATGATCACATTTAAGTCCAGTTCTTCTGCTATGGAAATAAACCGCTCAATATCCAGCATACCGGAAAAGTCAAACTGACCCTCTTTTCGCTCATGAAGATTCCAGCAGGTGTATGTTTCAACGGTGTTAAAGCCACAGGCTTTCAGTTTCAAAAGCCGGTCACGCCAATATTCCGGTACGGTGCGGAAATAGTGGATGGCGCCGGAAAGAATGGTATAAGGCTCGCCGTTCAGGAGAAAAGTTTTATCGTCATAAGTAAATGTCATAGACAGACTCCCTTCTTTAGCATCTGTTCAGAACAGTGGAAATGGCTGCTTTGGGGTCTTGGGAAAGGGCGGCCACCAGAGCGGAGATGTTTTGATACAGCGTATCCGCAGGTTGCAGACCGCAAATATCCGCCAAAATACCGGAGATGCCCTTTTCTTTCTGCATACCGGTCCAAACGGCGTCTGCGCTGTCTTGATACAAAAGCGCAGCGGCGGCGGTCAGTTCCAGAACGGACGCATCTTCGCCCTGGGCCTGCAAAAGGGCGGCGGCGCCGATGATCCGCTCTCCTGCGCCCAGTTTCCGGTGGGGCTCCCGGGCGTTTCTCGCTACGGTGTCCACAATGGTGCGGTCGCAGAATTTTTTCTTGGACAATGCGGCAAACTCCGTCTGATCCTGCATATCATAGCCAAACCGGCGGCACATGGCACGGTTGGTGGATGCGTAGTTTTTATCCAGCAGCGCTAAAATGGCAGGGTCATTGGCGGCGGCGCCGTAATCGGTGTAGCCAAGGAGCGCGCCTACATAGGCGATAACACAACTGGCGGCGTTGTAGGTATAGAGTTTCCGGGTAAGAAAATCGGAGAAATTGCCAATGGCTCTGACCGATGATACCTCCGGCACATAGCCTTCCAAAAGGTCAGCATCGCACTGGAGATAGGGATAGTTTTCGGAATTGATGTGAATGCCCTCGTCTTCGATGGTGGTGCAGAAAACGGTGGCTTCACTGACGGCAACGGTTTTGCCGATGATGGCATCCCGAAGGGTCTTGGAGGGGTGAGAGGCATTTTCGCAGGTGATGATATGGACTTTCTTGCCTGCGGGCAGATGGGCGGTCAGTTCTGCGCCCACATCTTTTAAGTTCTGTCCGCATACGGATACGAAAATCAGTTCTGCGTCGGAAAGGTCGGCATTTTCCCAAGAGCAGGCAGTGTAATTGCCCACCAGCACCGGCTCCCGGCTGCCGCCGAAGAAAGAAACACGAAAGGCTTTTTCTTTGTTTAACCGGTCTACCAGCCCTTTGTTCTTGTCGATAAACAGGATTTCTTTTCCTGCTTCGGCAAGAAGACGGCCGATAAAACCTCTGCCGGTCTTACCGGCGCCGATCACGACAATTTTGCTCATTTTACCCACCCCCAACGCTTGATCAGGGCTACCTTCTCCAAAATCAGTTTGGCAAGGTCGCCGTCCGGGTCTAACTTGCAGACATTTTCAATGATATAGGGAATGCCTTTTTCTTCCCGGAGGGTTTTCAGTTGCACCGCAAATTCATCGGTGGGCTCTTCATAGTGGATGGCGCAGGCGATGGCGATGGCAAGATGCGCAGGGATCACGCCGTATTCCATACACAGCCGGGCAGAGCCCACCAACCGGTCATCGGGGCCTAACTTCCGCATCGGATCCCGGGCATTACGCTCAATGTAGTCTACAATATTCCGGTCACGGAGTTTGTTATAAGAGGTGCGGGTGAATGCCCACTGTTCGTCAAAGGGGAAATTGTGCTTTTTGGAAAGGGCGGTGGCGGTCTCTTTGTAAACACCGTCCAAAATATCTAAGATTCGCTGATCGTGGGCGGCATCGGCGATGTACTTGTAGCCCAAGATCGCGCCCACAAAAGAGGTTGTGCCGTTGGCGGCGTTGTAGGTATAGAATTTCCGCTCCAAAAAGCCTGTAAATTCATAGATCGGCTCCAGGCAGATCATTCCTTCGGGCATAGGGGCTTTCAGCCGGGAGGCATCAAAGGGGAATTTCCAGAAGTCCTGCACGTTCACGATCAAAGGATCTTTTTCCAGCAGATCGGGGGTGGACTCAATGGCAGAGCGCATGATCACAGCCTCGGTGATGCCCACATTTTCTTCAAAGAAAGATTTGTATTGGGGGTCGATGGCGGCGGCAATGCCGTCTTTAAGGATATCCGCAGGCTTTTTCCAGTTTTCGCAGGTGATCATATTCAGCGGCTTGGGATTCACCTGCGCCCGCAGTTCCACACCGGCGGTGAGGAAGGGGACAATCTCCATCAGATTTTTACCGCCTACGGAGTCAAAAATGCAATCTGCCTGGGCGATGGCCTGGGCGATCTCCTCATTCTGGGAGAATTTTAGCGCCCGGGCATTTTTGACAACGGTGTTTTTACTGCTGTCACCTAAAATATTTACCGTGTACTGACCACGGCTGTTGATCAAGTCGCACAGGGCGTCCACTTTTTCTACGAATACGAAGTCGATATTGCTTAAGTAAAGCAGGTGACCCACAAAACCCCGGGCGATCTTACCTGCGCCGAAAATAACACAACTCATAATTTATATCTCCTTTAACTCCTGGAAGGATGGTTTTAATGCGCCATAGAGATTTGCGTAAAGGGCAAACCGTTTCTGCAGGCGAGTGTTTAATGCTTTGTCCGGCTGGGC
>JAFXBH010000179.1 GCA_017521875.1 Oscillospiraceae bacterium | reverse complement strand
GGTCGCCAACGGTACCCCAGAGCATCGTCTTCTCTTTGTTGGTGCACATAGCGCGAACCGGACCGAGCGGAGCCGCCTGTCCCAGAGCAAATACATCTCCGTCATTCACGATCGCCACCAGACCATCCTTGGTGCCAACGATCTTTCTGCCGCCGTTCCACTCCGCCACAGCACTGGGCTGCGCCAGATACTGACGGCCCGCAGCATAGGGCAGATCCGCAACAGGGGCATATTCCTTAGGCAGGCACTGTTCCAGCAGCCACTCCCTAAAGGAATCCTCCAGTTCTGCCAGTGCCGTACAGGACGCATACTCACCGTTCAATATCTTCACCGCATACTCGGGCTTACCGTCACCGGTCAGTGCCCAGAGGGTATCGTTATCCTCAAAGCATACGCCGATCACTGCAGAGGATGCTGTTTCCTTACCGGGGAACTCCGTCCAGATACGGACAGGATACACATCCTTGGTGGGGAATGCCTCATGGCTGTTGTTGCGGGACATACCCTCTTCCATGACCACCTTACGCTTTTCGGGAGGCAGGATCTTCGGGTATCCCACGCTGCACTTCAGCACACCGGAACGTTCATGGCAGTGCTGACGGAATTCCGCCAGATCGATAGCCATAACCATGGGGCCGTCCACATAATTGGTACTGTCGGTGGCGTAAAGGATATCCCGTTCTTTATCGATCTGGATGGTAGAACACACATGCATGGTGTGATCCACTGTACCCATAACGCCCAGACACTCCGGCACGGCATTCGGATTCTTATAATCCCAGCGGAACAGCATATTGGGAACCACATACTCCTTGTCGCCGGGATCCTCCAGAAACAGTGCAGTCAGCACATACCACAACACACCGTCTTTATCAATGCCGGTGTTGAAGGAGGTGATCTGACCGGGTGCCTCTGCAAACAGATGATCCGTGGGGATTCGCTTGCCATAGGCGGTCAGGGTATTGGTATTGGTATCGTATTCATAGACATCGTCTGCCCAGCCCAGAACCAGTAGCATGGTATGGTCATCCAGATCGTAGAAGTCCGTCACATACCGGTACCAAATATTGTGATACTTATTGGTCTTGCTCTCCGGGAAACGGATGCCCAGATACTCGATGATATTGGACTCAGTATCCACCCGGAAGAAGTATCCGCTCTTGGTAGAGCCGTACACATTTCCGTCGGGTCCCAAATGGATCCGGTGGGAACAATGCTCGATAGCCTTACCCAGATCCATCACTGTTTTGGTTGCCAGATCGTAGCGGTAAATATGGCCAAGGAAGAAACCGATCATGTAGTAGGCATTGTGCTTAGCATCATAGACACCGCCGTAAATGGATTCCCGGGGAACGGGGATGCCCAACACCTCAGTCTTTCCGGTTTCAGGGTCATAAATAAACAGCGAAGATCCGGGGAAGCCCTCATACATGTGAGAGAAGTGAGCATAGGGCAGCCACTCCGGGTGGCCGGGAGCCCGGTCCGTATTGTGGTTAACGAAGATGATTTTCCCATCCGGTAAAAAGTCGATGCAAGTGTGCAGTTTGCTGCCCGGCATCGCCCGGGACGGAAAGATCAGCGGGTCAATGGTATGTACCAGATACTCGATCTTGTTCTCGGCGTAATTGTACCGGTTCAGGTAAGCAAAGCCGCCGCTGCCGTTTTCGCTGCCCAGGGAGAAATAAAACTCACCCTTTGGAGAGAGAATACCATCCCAGCAGCAGTTGATCTCCCCTGCTACTTCCGTAGGCAGAACATGCTTTACGCCCTTCTGACTCATCACCTGATAAACATCGGGATCTGTGCCGTTTAATGTGAATAGAAAATTCTGTTTTCCGCTCATACAAGCACCTCACAGTCTTCATTATACATACTTATCCAGATTACCGATATTACAGTTTGATTATACAAACAAACCCTGGAATAGTCTAGATATCCCTTTGTTGCATACTTTCCTATTTGTTGCATAGTTCACAGGAAAATGCACCCTGGAGACGAAAAAATCGAGGACTTGCGTCCTCGATTTTTTGCCTATTAATGATGCTTGAAGAAGTTCCAGCCGCCAAGTTCCGGGGGATTTCCCTTGTCGCTTGCCAGCAGATCCTTGTAGTTATTT
>JAFXBH010000178.1 GCA_017521875.1 Oscillospiraceae bacterium | reverse complement strand
TATTGTCACCGATGCCGCTCAAAAAACCAGTGAAGACGGTGTGTACGCTGCGGGAGATGTGTGCATCAAACCGCTGCGGCAGGTGGTGACAGCCACCGGCGACGGTGCATTGGCAGCAACCGAACTGGAAAAGTATGTCTCTGCAGTACACCGAAAGACGGGCCTGCGTGCCGATGTGCCTTCCGTGAAGAAGAGGGAAGAGACAGTCACAGTCGATACCCATGAATCCAAAGACTCCGGTGAAGTGTTCACAAAAGAAATGCATCAGCAGTTGGAAGTTGTATTCGCCAGAATGGAAAAATCCCTTCTGCTGAAACTCTATTTGGACAGTCGACCGATTTCTGAAGAACTGGAGCAGTTTATCACAGCCCTTGCCGCACTATCGGATAAGTTGGCGATAGAGGTGGTGGACAGACAAGCGGATGCAACCATTGCCCCCTGCGTCCAGGTGTGCCAGACAGATGGCGTACCCACGGGCCTGGCATTTCACGGTGTGCCCAGTGGCCATGAGTTTACTTCCTTTGTGTTAGGGCTGTACAATGCCGCGGGTCCCGGACAGGCTTTGGATGAAGCCACCCGGGAACAGATCGCAGCCATTACAAACAAAACAGATATGAAGATCCTGGTCACGCTTTCCTCACCATGTGTCCGGATTTGGTGATTGCCGCTCAGCGGATTGCTGCGGAGAATCCCAATGTAACCGCCCATGTATATGACATCCGCCATTTTGAGGATTTGAAAAATCGGTATAATGTAATGAGTGTACCGTGTATGGTTATAAATGACGATAAAGTGCTATTCGGCAAAAAGAATCTGGGACAGATTCTGGAGTTGCTGCAATAAAAACAGGGATTCAGGCCATGGTGGGGGCTGTTTTCAGCAGTGTTGGTAAAAATATTTTCTTGCCTTTGAGTTGGGAATGATTTATAATTAAGGTATAAAAAATTATAAAGGGGAACAGGGCATGAAAACATATACCATTGGACTGGATTACGGAACCCTTTCCGGCAGATGTGTGCTGGTGGATTGTGAAAACGGGCAGGAACTGGCAGAGGCAGTCTGCGTCTATCCCCACGGGGTTATGGACGATACTTTGCCCGGCGGCGAAAAACTGCCGCCGCTGTATGCTTTGCAGCACCCGGAGGATTATCTGCTGGTGTTGCGTACCACCGTGCGGGAGGTGCTGGCAAAGACCGGCGTTGCCCCGGAACAGGTGGCAGGTATCGGTATTGACTTTACCTCCTGCACCATTTTGCCGGTAGACGAGACCGGCACGCCTTTGTGCCTGAACCCTGCATACACCGGTGAGCGCCACGCTTATGTGAAACTGTGGAAGCACCACGCTGCCCAGCCGGAGGCAGACGAACTGAATGCCCTGGCAGAGCAGCGGGGAGAAGCCTGGCTGGACATTTACGGCGGACGGATTTCCTCCGAGTGGATGCTGCCCAAGGTGCTGGAGATTTTGCGGGATGCACCGGAAATTTATCATAAAACTGCCCGGTTTATGGAGGCGGGAGACTGGATTGTGTCCACCTTGGTGGGCAAAGAGATCCATAGCATTTCCTTCGCCGGTTATAAGGGGCTGTATCACAACGGCCACTACCCCAGCAACGACTTTATGGTAGCGCTGGATCCCGGTTTGGACGGCATCGTCGGCACAAAAATTTCCAAAAATATTGTGGACTTTACCGCCCCGGCCGGCGTACTCAGTGATGCAGGTGCGGCATTGACCGGCTTGTGTCCCGGCACGACCGTTGCCGTACCTCAGATTGATGCTCACGCGGCTATGCCTGCCCTGCAGATCACCGGCGCAGGAGAACTGATGCTGATTATGGGCACATCTGCCTGCCATATTGCCAACGCGGAAACCGGCAAAAATGTCAGCGGCATCTGCGGCTATGTACCCGGTGGCGTATTTCCTGGACTGTATACCTATGAAGCAGGTCAGGCAGCGGTGGGAGACATTTTCGACTGGTTCGTAAAAAACTGCGTGCCTGCCGCTTATCAGGCAGAAGCAGAAGAAAAGAATTGCAACCTCCACGCTTTGCTGACGGAAAAAGCAGAGCGCCTGGCAATAGGGGAGACCGGTTTGGTTGCTTTGGACTGGTTCAACGGCAACCGCAGTGTGCTGGACGATTCCAGCCTGTCCGGCCTGATTCTGGGTCTGACTCTTGGCACAAAGCCGGAGCATATTTATAGGGCTCTGCTGGAATCTACCGCCTTCGGAACAAAAATGATTCTGGATGCTATGCAGTTCCCAGTCCGGGGAATCAAGGTGGCTGGCGGTATTGCCAATAAGAATGCTTTGCTGATGCAGATCTACGCCGATGTACTGAACCAGTCCATCGGTATCTGTCAAAGTACCCAGGCCGGTGCATTGGGCAGCGCCATCTATGCTGCAGTGGCGGCCGGTGTGTATCCCGACTTTGCCGCAGCCGCAGAGGCAATGGGAACGCCGGTGAGCAAATACTATCACCCCAACCCAGAGAACCACGCGGCCTACCAAAAACTCTACGAAGAGTATGTGCGCCTTCACGACTACTTTGGCCGGGGCGGGAATGATGTGATGCACCGCCTGCACAAATAAAAATGAAACGACACCATCGAAAGGATGGTGTCGTTTTTGTTTACTGTTCCCGAAAGATAATTTCTCCGGTTTCGTGATCCATAGATTCCACGATAGCCAAGGACTCCAAGTGGTAACCCAGATTGCGGATCACCTGACCGCCTACCTGAAAACCCTTTTCTACGGCAATGCCAATACCTTCCACAGTGCCGCCGGCCTGATCCACAATGGAAATAAGACCCTGCAGCGCGCAACCGTTAGCCAGAAAATCATCCACGATCAGCACATGGTCATCGGCGGACAGGAATTGCTTGGAAACCACCACGGTGTTTTTATTCTTGTGGGTAAAGGATTCCACCTCTGCCACATAGGTATCGCCGGCGATGTTAATGGATTTGGACTTTTTGGCAAACAGCAGGGGCACATTGAACTGCTGGGCAACGGCATAGGCGATGGCAATGCCGGAAGCCTCAATGGTCAGCACCTTATTGATGGGCTTTCCCTGAAACCGTTTGTAGAATTCTTTGCCGATCTCGTTCATCAGGGTGATATCCATTTGGTGGTTCAGGAAACTGTCCACCTTTAATACATTTCCCGCTTTTACAACGCCGTCCCTGGCAATTCTTGCTTCCAGAAAATTCATAGCCATACGCCTCTTTCTTTTTGTTTTTCCATACCGGATTGTGGTTTTCCTCCATTATAACAGGCCAGGTATTTCTTTGCAATATAAAAAGGGGAAAAACCTTGAAACTTGTTGACAAATGCGGAAATGCTGTGGTACTATTAAAAGGAATTTTATATTCTTTGCCAGTATAGTTTTGGAGTAATGATTTTTCGTTGGGCCCAAATGTTTCTACCGCAACGCCTTAAGGTGCGACTATTGGTAATTTGTTCGCTATGATTGGGCTTGCTGGCAGTTTTGCACCTCAGGTGTAAGACTGCTTTTTGTTGTTTATCCTATCGGGGAATCCGATACATTATTAAAAAATATTAAAAAACTGGAGGAAACACAAAATGAAAAAGTTGTTTGCACTGCTGTTGGTCGCCCTGATGGTATTCAGTATGGCTGCCTGCGGCAATAGCGCCAAAAAAGACGACGAACTGAAGGTCGGCTTCATCTTCCTGCACGACGAGCAGTCCACCTACGATAAGAACTTTATCGATGCTGCTGTTGAAGCCTGCAACAAGATGGGCGTTACCATGGTTCAGAAGACCCAGATTCCTGAGTCCAAGGCTTGCTACGACGCTGCTATCGAACTGATCGAGAATGAAGACTGCGATATCATCTTCGCTGACTCTTTCGGTCACGAGTCCTTCCTGATGGATGCCGCCAAGGAGCATCCCGATGTGCAGTTCTGCCACGCTACCGGTACCCAGGCTCACACTGCCGGCATCAAGAACTTCCCCAATGCATTCGCTTCCATCTACCAGGGCCGTTACGCAGCCGGCGTGGTTGCAGGTCTGAAACTGAACGAAATGATCGCTGCTGAAAAGATCACTGCCGAGCAGGCCAAGATGGGTTATGTTGGCGCATTTACTTTCGCAGAAGTTATCTCCGGTTATACTGCCTTCTACCTGGGCGCAAAGTCCGTTTGCCCCACTGTCACTATGGATGTTAAGTTCACCGGTTCCTGGTACGACGAGACCAAGGAAAAGCAGGCTGCTCAGGCCCTGATCGACGGCGGCTGTGTTCTGATTTCTCAGCACGCTGACTCCATGGGCGCTCCCACCGCTTGCGAAACCGCCGGTGTTCCCAATGTCTCCTACAACGGTTCTACCGCTGCTGCTTGCCCTGAGACCTTCCTGATCTCCTCCCGTATCAACTGGGTGCCCTACTTCAAGTACATGATCACCCAGGTTGTAAACGGCGAGGCCATTGCCACCGACTGGACCGGCACCCTGGAG
>JAFXBH010000177.1 GCA_017521875.1 Oscillospiraceae bacterium | reverse complement strand
TCAGGTGGGAACGGGTATGCGCAACGAGCGGATCCGCACCTACAATTTCCCCCAGGGCCGGGTGACCGACCATAGAATCGGCCTGACCCTATATAAGATCGACCAGGTAATGGATGGCGGGATCGACGAGATCATCGACGGCCTTGCCACCGCCGATCAGGCCGAGAAACTCAAAAACGCCCAATAATACCTTCCCCCCGGGGGGAAGGTGGCCGAGCGACAGCGAGGTCGGATGAGGGGAAAAGGATAAGGGGAAACGGATGAGACATAAGAACACACATTTGGCTCAAACCCTGCGGAAAAACCAGACAAAAGAGGAAGCCAAAATTTGGTATCAGTTTTTACGCAAATACCCTTTGCAGTTTCGGCGCCAATTCCAGTTTGGGAATTATATTGTGGATTTCTACTGCGCAAAAGCAAAACTGGTAGTGGAATTAGACGGATCGCAGCATTATGATCCGCAGAAAATATCTTATGACACACAGAGGACAGAGTATTTGCAGAGCCTTGGTTTAAAAGTGTTGCGCTACGCAAACAATGAAATCAACAAAGAATTTGAACAAGTTTGTCAGTCTATTGATACGGAAGTTAAGAGTCGGTATTTTGAGGGTTAATTCCCCTCATCCGCCCCTTGCGGGGCACCTTCCCCCGGGGGGGAAGGTGGCCGAGCGACAGCGAGGTCGGATGAGGGGAAATGGATAAAGGGGAAACATCAGCGAAAGACACCTCTCCAAAAGAAAGGAAATTTTTATGGTTTATATCACACATTCTCCGGAGGAGACCGAGGCCGCAGGGGCGGCGTTGGCAGAGCGTCTTTCGCCCGGTACAGTGATTGCCTTCCGGGGAGATTTAGGGGCAGGCAAGACAGCCTTTACCCGGGGATTGGCCCGGGGATTGGGTATCACCGATCCGGTCACCAGTCCCACCTACACCATCGTCAATGAGTATACTTCCGGGCGGGTGCCTCTGTTCCATTTTGATATGTACCGCCTTTCCTCTGCCGACGAACTGTTTGACATCGGTTGGGAGGACTATCTGGAGCGGGGCGGCATTTGCGCCGTGGAGTGGAGCGAAAATGTAGAAGACGCGCTGGAGGATCCGTTCTGGGTCACCATTGAAAAAACAGGGGAGAACAGTCGGAAAATCACCTTTGAGGGAGGGTACGGATGTGTTGATCTTGGCCTTTGAGACCTCTGCAAAAGCCGCATCGGTGGCGCTGTTGGAGGAGAATAAACTGCTGGGTGAAAATTATCAGAATACGGGTCTGACCCATAGCCAGACATTAATGCCTATGGCGGAGGATTTGCTGAAAAACTGCGGCAAAACGGTGCGTGATCTGACTGCTGTGGCGGTGGCCAACGGCCCGGGCAGTTTCACCGGCGTTCGCATCGGCGTAGCCGCGGCCAAAGGCCTTGCCTGGGGTCTGGAAATTCCCTGTTATGGGGTATCCACCCTGGAAGCCATGGCAAAGAATTTGGGCGTATGGAGCGGCATGGTCGTTCCCACCATGGACGCCCGGCGGAATCAGACCTACACCGCCATTTTTGAAGCGGCAGACGGAAAACTCACCCGCATTTTGGAAGATTGCGCCATTTCCTATGAAGAACTGGCAGAAAAACTGAAAAATTTCCAAAAACCCATATTTTTAGTTGGAGACGGGGCAAATCTGTGTTATAATACCCTTAAAGACAGGGTTTCCGGGCTGGTATTGCCGCCGGAACATCGCACCCATCAGCGGGCAGCGGGTGTTGCTCTTGTGGCAGCCGAAATGGCAGCCGCCGGGATACCCGGTGATGCCGCCGCCCTGACCCCCAATTATTTAAGATTATCCCAGGCAGAGCGGGAACGACTGGCCCGGGAAGAGAAATAAAGGAGAAATATAGTATGGGTAAAGTATATGAATTGAACCACCCCCTGATCCAGCATAAATTGGCAATCCTGCGGAACAAGCGTACCGGTGTTAAGGAATTCCGGGAACTGGTCAGCGAGATCGCCGGCCTGATGTGCTATGAAGCCACCCGCAACCTGCCCACCGAAGAGGTGTTGGTGCAGACCCCGGTTGCCCAGGCGAAGTGCCGGAAACTGGCTGGCAAGAAACTGGCCATTATCCCCATTCTCCGGGCAGGTCTGGGTATGGTGGATTCTATGCTGGATATGATCCCCTCTGCCAAGGTGGGCCACATTGGCCTGTACCGGGATCCGGAGACCCATATGCCTGTGGAATATTACTGCAAACTGCCTGAAGACATCGGCAACCGGCAGGTGTTCGTGGTTGACCCCATGCTGGCTACCGGCGGCAGCGCCATTGCTGCCATTGATTTCCTGAAGAAGCACGGCTGCCGGTATATCACCATGATGAACATCATCGGCTGCCCCGAGGG
>JAFXBH010000176.1 GCA_017521875.1 Oscillospiraceae bacterium | reverse complement strand
TTAGCCTTGGAAGTGTAGAAACCGGTGCATTCCAGAACTACGTCTACATCCAGTTCGCCCCAGGGCAGTTCAGCAGCGTTGGCCTTTGCATAGATGGTGATCTTCTTGCCGTCAACAACGATGTTGTCTTCACCAGCCTCAACAGTGTGAGTTCCAAAAGGAGCAGCGTAAGCGCCCTGAGTGGAGTCATACTTCAGCAGGTGAGCCAGCATAGCGGGAGAGGTCAAGTCGTTGATAGCAACAACTTCGAAACCCTCAGCGCCGAACATCTGACGGAAAGCCAGACGGCCGATACGACCAAAACCGTTAATAGCAACTTTTACAGACATGGTGATTTCCTCCAATTTTTATTACTACTTTGCGCAGTAAAAATAGACTTTTTAGGGTGAAAAGAAAACCCTATTTGGTGACATTATACTATACAAAAGAAAAGTTGTAAAGTAGTGAATTTGTAAAAATACCACATTTTTTGCACTATTCTTTGGACATAGAGTACAAAAACCAGATCAATCAGAGAGTTTTGACTGGGTTTCCGGGTCAATCGGTGGGTTTTGCGGGCAGATGCCCCGATAGAGTAGGCCGTAGGTGGTCAGCACCTTGCTTTGACATTGCCACAGCAGCACACACTGGCAGACAATGCCGACAATGTAAAACAGGAAGAAACTGCCGTCCCGGGACAGGGGCAGGGGAATGCCCAGCCACTCCAGAATGGTATCTCTGTAACTGATCGCCACAGTCAGGATCTGCAGCAGATAAAACCACCAGAAGTACAGATCAATTTTCAGCAGATGCCGCCAGTTTCCCTTGGTCATCTGGACGCTTTGAATCAGGGAGCGGAAAGCGGGTGTACCCTCCAGCACGGCGTAATCAGCAAACCGCAGCCGGTAGAATACAGGGATCGCCAGAAAGGCAACGATCACCCAGGATACAGTCATCAGCGGAGCCATTTCTTCCATAATGGTGTTTACCCATGCTTCATCCATCAGGATTTCCGGATCGGAGCCCATCAGCAGCGGATCCATCAGTTCCATCAGACGGGTGCCGTAGGGGGTCATCAAATAGAAGAATGTACAGGTGTAGACCACCGCAATACTGATGGCTATCAATACCACGCCCTGTAGCAGTTTTGCACCCAAAACCGCCCGGAAACGGTGAAATCCCCGGAGAAGATCGGGAGGAGTGGCATCTTCTCCGCTGGCCCAGCGCAGGGCAGAGAACAGAATGCCGATTTCCCAGAAGGGCAGAAGTACCATCACCAAAAATTCCAGCACAGACTGGATCGTGGTCAGAATAGACCGGGTTCCCATGCCGGCAAGGCCGCCGGTGTCTGCAATTTTTAAACTGAAAAAGTAACTTAGGGCAGTCATCAGCAGCGTTATGCCCAGAGAGACGGCCGCGTGAAGCAGCACCAATTTTTTGGGGTCATATAAAGATCTGGTCAGCAGGGTTTTGGCCTGCCGGGACAGATCAGAGGGTTTTGTAGCGGTCATAACACACCTCCTGTAGATGTTTATACTATTTATACGCCAGAATCCCCGGAATAGCAAATGTTTTTTTTAGATGGTAGCATTTTATGGGGAATCGTGATACAATGCAGGCAAATATATGTATGAGGTTATCCTATGGATTACGAACGCTGTACCCTCTGCCCCCGGGCATGCCAAGTGAACAGAGCCGCCGGTGAGACCGGTTTCTGCGGCTGCCCGGCCACAGCACTGGTAGCCAAGACCATGATCCATCGCTGGGAAGAGCCGGTACTGGCAGGCAGTGGCGGCAGCGGCGCGATCTTCTTTGGGGGCTGCACTTTGGGTTGTAGGTACTGTCAGAACTACGCCATTTCTGCCAAACCCACCGGTAAACCGATGGATTCTGCCGCTCTGCGGCAGGCGATGGAAGACCTGATTGCCCAGGGGGCAGAGAATATTGATTTGGTAACGCCCACCCAATTTCTGCCTACCATAATCCCTGCTCTGATGCCGACCCTGCCTGTGCCGGTGGTGTATAACTGCGGAGGCTATGAATCGGTGGACACGATCAAGCAGTTAAACGGTCTTGTGGACATTTACCTGCCGGATATGAAGTATGCTGACAGCGGTTTGGCCGCTGCCCTTTCCGGTGCGGCGGATTATTTTCCGGTGGCCAGCCGGGCAATCGCAGAAATGGCAAAGCAGGTAGGCCCAGTACAGTGGCAGGGGGAGAAACTCACCAAAGGCGTGGTAATCCGCCATTTGATCCTGCCGGGACAGGTGGAAAACTCCCTGCGGGTGCTGGACTGGATTGGAGAGACCTTTGTGCCTGGGCAGGTACTGGTGAGCCTGATGCGGCAGTATACCCCCATACCGGGAATGGCCGCTCCCTTTGACCGAGCCATCACGGAAGAAGAGTACCAGGCGGTACTGAGTTGGATGTACCTGAACGATCTGGAGGGCTTCACCCAGGAATCTTCCGCCAGTGATGCAGCCTTTATTCCCGACTTTTAGTGTTTGCATATCCCGGCCCTGTGTGGTATGATAGGCACAGAACAGACAATCACGAGGTTTTACATTATGGACTATATCGTTTTGGATATGGAATGGAATCAGCCCTGGCCAGGGTCTCCCTCTTCCAAAAAGGTTCTGCCTGTGCAGATCCGGGGAGAGATTATTCAGGTGGGTGCGGTCCGGGTCACAGAGGACCGGCAGGTGACCGACGAATTTCAGGTGCTGATCAAACCCAAATACTACCGCAGACTCAACCGGCGAGTCAGCAAACTCACCGGCATCAAAGAAGCAGAATTGCGGGATAACGGCGTGTCTATGACAGAGGCCATGACCCGTTTCCGGAATTGGTGCGGCGACAATGTGATCTTCCTGACCTGGGGATTTGATGATATCACCATTCTCCGGGAAAATCTCCGGCTCTACGGGATTCCGGAGGACTGGGTAGGCCGCTGGTACAATGCCCAGATGATCTTCAACGCCCAGACTGACGGATCTTCTTCCCAAAAGGCCCTGAAGACCGCTATGGAGATGTTTGAGATTGAAGCCACTCGCCCCGCCCATGATGCCTTGGGCGATGCCTATCATACCGCGTTGATCTGCGCAAGATTGGACTTGGAAAAGGGTATTGCGGAGTACGGCAAAGCCTTGAAGGAACATGTGGACGGCTTCCACGGCGCAGAACTCCCCGGCTGTATCAGCCGAAAAGTGTTCTACGATTATGCAGATAAGCGGGAGGCCCTTGCGGCTATGACTGGGCCGGAAAACAAGTGTCCCACCTGCGGCAAGCAGATGCTGGGTACCCGCTGGTTTGCCCAGCCGGGCCGTCGGTATATGGATTTGGCGACCTGTCCTGTCTGCGGAAAGTTCCTGATTCGTGTCAGACTTTCCGATCAACCGGATGGGACTGTGCGGGTCAGCAGGTTAACCTATGAAGCCACCTCCGAGGCGGCAGAGGCTTACGCCCGCCGGGCAGAAAAAGCAGAACCGGAGAGAAGCAGACCTTCTTCCTCCCAGCGCCGTCGCCGTCGCAGCAAACTGCCGGAAAAGAAAGATTAAAAAACCCAAATTCTTCTAAGTGTTGTTACCAACAAAAGGAGGATGTTTTATGAGTAGTGTAACGAGCAGAATAAACGATATTCAACAACCAAAGGGTGGATACATTAAACCATCTGAATTTGAAGTGATTGAAATGAATGACGGTGTTGTTCTCAACCCGGAAGAGAATGTACACAGTTCAATCGTCGGTATGGTTGTGGACTATTTAACAAGGCTCTGTATGGGAGCAGATATTTTTGACGCATTTAAAATTTCCATATATGGGGCAGAACTTGCCGAAAATCTTGGACGAAAGAAATCTGTGAAGATTGCGCGAGATTTGCTGATGGGGATAGAAGGGCTTGATGATGCGTCAGTAGTAAATGCTTGCAAACTGGTTACTTTCGATGTTTGGTACAGAAATCCTATGGGTGCCATGTCGGCGAAAGGGTACAGTGAAACCAATCCGGATGCGTCCACAATACAGAATATTCAGACGCTTGTAAAACGGAGTATCTCCTTTTTTGAAAAATACGGGCCGATAACCTCTGACGGATTCACTTTCGAGCCAGCAGACAAGAAACAAAAAAGAAAGAAAAAAGGGAACTATGGTGGTTATACTCCTGTTGTAGATAGTGGAGATGGCGATTTTCTTACAGAAGACACCTTGTGGGATTTTAAGGTATCCAAATCCAAACCGAGAAGTAGACATACCCTACAATTGCTGATGTATTGGATTATGGGTCAACATTCTGGTCAGGAGAAATTTAAAAAGATTACAAGGTTAGGTATATTTAATCCTCGTCTGAATATGGTATATCTTCTGGATGTGAAAAATGTTTCGGAGGAAACGATTAAAGTTATAGAAGAGGACGTTATTTGCTATTAATTAAAAAACCGGGGCAATGCCCCGGTTTTTCAGTTCAGCAATACATCAAATATCAGCATCAGACAAAAACCTGCCAGCAGGGAATAGGTAGCACCCCGCTCACTGCCATGGGCGTGGGTCTCCGGGATCATCTCGTCGCTGATTACGTACAACATAGTGCCGCCGGCAAAGGCCAGGGCAAAGGGCAAAATGGCAGTGGACAGGCTGACGGCAAAGTAGCCCAGCAGCGTACCCAGCACTTCCACCACGCCGGTGGCGGCCGCCACAAGAAAAGTGCGCCGGGGCTTCATACCTGCAGAGAGCATTGGCCCGATAATCACCATACCTTCCGGTATGTTCTGCAGGGCAATGCCGCCTGCCACTGTCAGGGCTTCGGCGTTGTTTCCGGAGCCAAAACCCACACCGGCGGCGATGCCTTCCGGTAAATTGTGGATGGCAATGGCGGTGACAAACAGAAGCACTTTGTTGAGTTTTTCTGTTTCGGAGGGGTGAGATTCCTGATCGCTGCCGGTGAGCCGGTGCAAATGGGGTACCAGTCGGTCAAACAGGTTCACGCAAACCGCACCGGCAAACACGCCGGCAATGGTGTAGAAAATACCCATATTTCCGCCGTATTCCAAAGAGGGAAGAATCAGCCCCATCACCGCTGCCGCCAGCATCACACCGGCAGCAAAAGACAGAACGATGTCACTGAATTTGTGGGAAATATTTTTAAATATAAAGCCCAGAATGGTGCCGAACAGAGTGGCTCCGCCCACACCCAGGGCTGTCAGTACAACAATTTGCATAGGTGTATTCCTCCTTTGTATTCATTCTATACAGGAAAAGGGGGATTTGTCAAGAAATATTTTGAGAATGAGAATTATTCTTATTGACAAATGGAAAAACTTATGCTATGATACACTCATAAAAACGCCAGTATATCAACAGGAGGAACGATTATGCTCAGAAAAGTAACCGACACAATTTTATATGTAGGCGCCAATGACCATGAGGTAGACCTGTTTGAAGGTCAGTATATTGTGCCCAACGGTATGGCCTATAATTCCTATGTGATTATGGACGAGAAGGTGGCCGTAATGGACACCATCGATGCCAGCAAGACTGCCGAGTGGCTGAAGAATATTGAAAAGGCGCTGTCCGGCCGCCAGCCGGATTACCTGGTAGTGCAGCATATGGAGCCGGACCATGCTGCATCGGTGGAAGCCTTTGTCAATACCTATCCCCAGGTTACTGTGGTAGCCAATGTAAAGACCTTCACGATGATCGGCCAGTTTTTCCCCAACCTGGAGATGCAGAATACCCTGACGGTGGAAAATTTCGATACTTTGTCTTTGGGTAAGCACCAACTGACCTTTGCCTTTGCCCCTATGGTCCATTGGCCTGAGGTTATGATGACCTATGACAGTTATGAAAAAGTCCTGTTCTCTGCTGACGGCTTCGGTAAGTTCGGCGCGCTGGATGTGCAGGAAGATTGGGATGACGAAGCCCGCCGTTATTTCATCGGCATCGTTGGCAAGTACGGCAAGCAGGTGCAGAATATTCTGAAAGTGGCTGCAACATTGGACATTCAGATCATCTGCCCCCTCCACGGCCCGGTGCTGACGGAAAATCTGGGTCACTATATTAAACTCTATGATACCTGGTCCAGTTACACCCCCGAGACCGAGGGCGTAGTGATCGCTTACACCTCTATCTACGGCCATACCAAAGAGGCGGTTGAGATGTTGGCGCTGGAACTGCGGAAAAGGGAAGTACCCAATGTGGTGGTTCACGACCTGGCCCGTTGCGATATGGCCCAGGCCGTTGCCGATGCTTTCCGCTATGACAAACTGGTGCTGGCTACCACTACTTATAATGCCGATGTGTTCCCCTATATGCGTACATTCCTGGACAAACTCACAGAGCGGAACTTCCAGAACCGCACGGTGGCGATGATTGAAAACGGCTCCTGGTCTCCCTTGGCCATCAAGGTGATGAAAGAGCGTTTGGCCAATTCCAAGAACATCACCTACACCCAGAACAATCTCACCATTCTCTCTGCCCTGAAGAAGGAAGACGAAAAGCAGATCGGCAGAATGGCCGACGAACTGGCAGCCTCCTACGAGGCGCTGAAGGTGGAGGATGATGTGGTTGATCCCACTGCCTTGTTCCATATCGGCTACGGCCTGTATGTGGTCACTTCCAACGATGGCGAAAAGGACAATGGTCTGATCGTCAACACCGTCACCCAGGTGACCAACACCCCCAACCGGGTGGCCGTGACCATCAACAAACTGAACTACTCCTGCGATGTGATCGCCAAGACCGGCAAGATGAATATTTCCGTACTGTCTCAGGATGCCCCCTTTGCTGTTTTTGAGCGGTTTGGATTCCAGTCCGGCCGGAACGCAGATAAGTTTGCAGGATTCGACCATGTGCAGCGGGCAGCCAACGGCCTGCTTCTGCTGAACAAGTATGCCAATGCCTATATCTGCTGCAAGGTAATCGAGCAGGTGGACCTGGGAACCCACATTATGTTCATCTGCGATGTGCCCCAGTGCGGCAACCTGAATCAGACAGAGACCATGTCCTACACCTACTACCTGCAGAATGTGAAGCCTAAGCCCGAGGCGGATAAGAAAGGCTATGTGTGCAAAGTCTGCGGTTGGGTGTACGAAGGCGCAGATCTGCCGGAGGATATTGTTTGCCCCTTGTGCAAGCACGGCGCTGCCGATTTTGAACCCCTGGTATAAAAAGCAAAAAAGGACCGGTGAAAACCGGTCCTTTTTCATTGCAGTTGAGAGTTATGCGTCGGCTTCCTCAGATTCTTCATAGGATTCTGCCGCTTCTACGGCCGCTTCCGCAGCCTTTTTGGCAGCCAGTCGGTTGACAAAGAGACTGTTTTCGTCATGGGGACGGAATGCCTGCCAGATCAGCACAGCCGTGGCGGCTACGCAACTAATCGCAGCCAGCATTTGGCTGACCCGGAAAGGACCCCAGTACAGACTGTCTGTCCGCAAGCCTTCAATGAAGGTGCGGCCCAGGCCGTACCAGGCCACATAGCCCAGGGCAATCTGGCCGTCATATTTCCGCCGCTTGGACAGGAAGTGGAGCAACACAAAACCGATGGCATTCCATACCGATTCATACAGGAAAGTGGGATGGTAGAAATAGGTTTGCGAAGCGATGTCGCCGCTTTCAGTCAAATTCAGACCCATTCGCAGGAAACTCTCTGTGGGTGCGCCGTAGGCTTCCCGGTTGAAGAAATTGCCCCAGCGGCCGATAGACTGACCGATCAGGAATCCCAGGGCGGTCAAATCCACAGGTACACCCACGGGGATCTTTTTAACGGCACAGTAGATCAAAATACCGATGGCCGCGCCGATGACACCGCCGTAAATGGCCAGTCCGCCTTCCCAAATATATAAGACCTTGATGGGATTGGCGGCATACTCCTCCCAGGAGAAGATGCAGTAATAAATTCTGGTGCATACCACTGCCAGGGGAATGATCCACAGAGCGCCATCCAGAATGTCGTCCTGGGTCAGGCCAAACTCTTTGCCCCGTCGCAGACCGTAAATACAGGCCAGCAGCAAGCCGATGGCAATGATCACGCCATAAAACTGAATTTGAAAATTCCCAATAGCCAGTCCCTCCGGGGGATTGATCTCAATTCCCAAAGACGGGAAGGAAATGGGAGAATCACTTGCGATCCATTTCATCTGTTAAGCCTCCTCTTTTGGTGTGAGTACCGCCATACACATACGGGACGGCGTTACCACAGTGCGGATAAATTCCTGAATTTCGTTCTTTTCAATCTGTCCGTAAATTTCCGGAATGCGGAAATAGTCAAATTTGGAAAAATGATAGGCGCAGAGCCGGAAACAGGTGGATTCAAAACTGTCCAGCGACCGGATTCGACGCCCCAGGGCACTGCGTTTCATACGAAGGAAATCTTCGTCGGAAATGCCATTTTCCGCCAAATATTCTGCTTCTTCCAAAATGGCCTGCTGCACCGCTTGGGGGTCTTTGCTGTCGCCGGAAGACAACAGCATGGCCATACCTTCTATGGTCTCGAATCCACCGCCGAAAGAGGCATCGATCAGACCCTCATCGTAGAGTTTCAGATACAGCCGGGAGGATTCGCCAAACAGCGCCTCCGCCGCCAAGTCGCCTACGATTTCCTGCCGGACACCATCATCGCCAACCGGCAAGGCAGCAGCCTTGAATCCCAGATTGAACATAGGCATGGCCACTTCCATCTCCCGGGAGACGAAGGGGGTTTTTACATGCATGGGTTCGTCCCACTGTTTGGCTGTTTTCACAACGGATACAGGGGCGTTTTCCAGCGCTTTTTCCGCCAGCGCAGATACTTCTTCCGGGTCTACATCGCCCACCACGCACAGGAGCATATTTCCCGGCTGGTAAAATGCTTTGTGGCAGGCTTCCAGCACCTGAGGGGTGATTTGGGCAATGGACTGCCGTGTGCCAAGAATGGGGTAGCGAATGGGGTGAACTTCGTACATCGCTTCTGCCAGCATATCAAACAGGACACTGTCCGGATTGTCCTCATTCATACCGATCTCCTGTCCGATAATACCCTGTTCTTTGGCGACGCTTTCTTCCGTAAAATAGGGTGTGGACACGAATACCAGCAGAAGCGCCAGATTTTCCCCAAAGTTATCCGTGCAGGAAAAATAATAGGCGGTCATATCGTAACTGGTAAAGGCGTTGGGATTGCCCCCCAGGGCGGCAAACTCCCCGGGGATATCCCGGCCGGGCATATCGAACATTTTGTGTTCCAGATAGTGAGCCACGCCGGCAGGGGATACACAGTCCTGCCCGTCCAGCCGGAAGGACTGGTGAATCGCACCGTAGTCTGTGACAAAATAACAGAGTTTCTTGGTAAACCCGGGGCGGGGCAGCACCACAATATCCAAACCGTTTTGCAAGGTGGTTTTATACAGCGTCTCGCCTACCTGGGGATAGTAACATTTTTTCATCATACTGCCCCCCTTAAGAAATACACCGTATGCAAGTGCAAACTTCTGGCAGCGGCAGTCACATCTTCCAAGGTGGCTTTTTCCACCGCCTCAATATAACCTTCCGGTGTCAGGGGCAGACCGCTGAGCGCCGCAGTGGCGTAGTAACCTTCAATCGCGCCGGGGGAGTCGTGGGTGCTTTTCAGTTGGGTCAGCAGCGCCTGCTTGGCGGCTTCCAGTTCCTCCGGGGAGATCGTTCCCTCTTGGCAGGCAGCCAGTTGCCGCAGCACCTCCTGCCGCACAACGCCGTCCATATTGTTGTCAATACCGGCAGATACGGTCACAATACCCTTGCTGCCGTGATAGGTGGAGGAGATATCATAGCAAAGGGATTGCTCCTCCCGGATCTTCATAAACAGTTTGCTGATCATACCACCACCAAAAACGGTGTTGAAGATCTGCGTCGCGACAAATTCCTTATCCCGCAAAGTGTAGGGACTGACAAAGCCCATACACAGTTTGCCTTGGGCCACGTCCATTTCTTCTGTTTCGTCGCAACCGCCGCAGTCGTGAAAAGGCGTCTGAGCGGGGAGAGAAATGACAGAACGCTGAAGTTTTGCAAACATCGGCCGCAGCAGATCGGCAATTTTCTTCGGATCAGATGCGCCCACATAGAATAGTTGCACGGGACTTTCCCTTAAAACTTTTTGATAGTGATGATACAGACTCTCCGGGGTGATGGCCTCCACATCTTCCTTTTCACCCAGCCGGGGAATGCTTAAGGAGTCTCCTTTACACATCCGTTTCAACATCTGGGCGTTGGCGTAGGCCCGTTTATCATTTCGCTGGGCGGCGATGGCGGCAAGGAGATTCCGCTTTTCACTTTCCACAAAATTTTGAGGAAATACCCCGTTTTCCAGCAGAGGAGAGAACATCAGTTCCTCCAAAAAGGCCATCATCGGGGCAAATACCGCGTCTCCCTCCAGGGCGTATTCCTCTCGCATAAAACTGCAACTGAGACCGGTGGTCTGATAGTCTCCCACCCGACGGAGTTGAGAGCCGAGAGATGCGCCGTACAGGTCGTCCAGCCGCTGGGTAATGGCTCTTAAATCCGGGGCAGATTGGCAACCCCGCAGCAGCACCGCCGGCAGCAGGGCATTCAGTGCCGCCTCTTCCCGGCGCATAGGCCGGATAAACAGAAGGCTCAGTCCCTCCTGCTTGAATCTTGTATCCTGAAAACACTGCAGAGTAATACCCGGCAGCAGAGTTTGTGTATGCAGCATAGTTCCTCCTGGGGATATGATGTCCTATTATATAACACATTTTATGAAATGGAAAGTAGAAAGCAAAAAAATTACACTTTACAGGTTGTTATTTTGTCCGTTTTACGATAAAATAATGAAAATAAAACTGTTACCGGAGGATGCTATGGCATATTTGGAGATCACGATTACCACAACTGCAGAGAGTATCGAATCGGTGGCAGCGATGCTGACGGCTCACGGCTTCAGCGACTTGGTACTGGAAGACCAGGCAGAGTTTGAGTCTTTCCTGGACGAAAACCGGGCCTATTGGGACTACATTGATGAAGACCTGCAGGCCCACTTAAATGGCCTGAGCGATATTAAACTCTACTTGGAAGATTCGGATAAAGAGAGCCTTGCCCGGCTGAAGGAACTGCTGACCCGAGAGGAACTGCCAATGGAAGTCAAACCGCTGGCAGAGGAAAACTGGGAGGAGAGTTGGAAGGATAACTACCCTGCCCAGCCGGTGGGAAAGAAACTGGTGGTGCTGCCCTATTGGTTGGAGAACCACACCCCGGACAGGCTGCCGGTGATTTTAGACCCGGGCCTGACCTTTGGCACCGGCGCGCATCCTTCCACCCAAATGGTGCTGGAAGTGATGGAAGAAGCGGTGCATGCCGGCGCAAACTGTCTGGATTTGGGCAGCGGCAGCGGCATACTGTCCATAGCCGCTCTGCGGCTGGGGGCAGGGAAGGCTACCGGTGTGGACATCGACCCCAAAGCAGAGGACATTGCCCGGGAAAATGCAGCCTACAACGGATTTTCTGCCCCGGCCTTTATCGCCTGTACCGGCAATGTAACGGAAGACAAGGCTTTAATGGACAGCCTGTCCAAAGACCGGTATGATGTGGTGCTGGTAAACATCGTAGCAGATGTGATCATCGGCCTTGCCCCGGTGCTGCCTCGGTTTGTGGGAGAGGGAACGACCCTTATTTGTTCCGGTATTTTGGATACCCGCCTGCCGGAAGTGATTGCTGCCTTGGAAAAAGCGGGTATGGAAATTACCACCGTAAAAGCCAAGGAAGACTGGCGCTGCGTCAGCGCAAAAAGGAGAGCACTATGACCATTCCTTATCGCACCCAACGGGTGCTGAAACAAATCCTGCTGATCCTGCTGGTGCTGGCTGTAGTGCTGGCATTGGTATGGACTTGCTGGTTCATTTGGGTGCAGCGTTACATCGTCTACACCGCAGACGGCAAGGTGAAACTGGACTTTAACCTGCCTCCCATCGGCGACGGAGAACTGGCCGTTCCCCCGGAGGAACCGGATATCTCCATTCAGTTCGACCAGAATAACGAGATGGAAGGCGGCAACACCGAACTGACCCAGATGGTGGGTTACTATGTGGAACTGACCGACCTGCAGGATATTGAAGCAGTAAAATCCCAAATTATGGCCCTGCCTGCCAACACTCCGGTGATGGTGGATGTAAAAGGCATTAAGGGTGATTTCTACTACTCTTCTGCGGTGGGCAGCCAGCGAAATAACAGTATCAGCGCAGAGGCGATGGACGATCTCATCGACACCATGAACAAAAGCGGCGTCTACGCCATCGCCCGGATCCCTGCTCTGCGGGATTATTCCTACGGCCTTACCCATGTTCCCGACGGTGTGCATCACTCCTCCGGCGGCTACCTGTATATGGACGACGACGGTTGTTACTGGCTGCATCCCGGCAGCGAGGGCACGCTGTCCTACCTGACCCAGATCATTATGGAACTGAAAGGTCTGGGGTTTGACGAAGTGGTGCTGGACGATTTCTGCTTCCCGGAGACCACCTCCATTCTGGTCAATGGGGACAAGGCCCAGTTTTTGACCCGGGCCGCCAATGTGCTGCTGTCTGCCTGCGCTACAGACCGGTTTGCATTGTCTTTTGTCAAGACTGCAGACTTTACGATGCCGGAAGGCCGCAGCCGTATGTATTTGAAAGGCCTGGACGCTATGCAGGCCGCCAATGCAGCCCAGAACAGCGGTATCGCCGATACGGCGGTGAAACTGGTATTCCTGACCGAACTCCACGATACCCGTTTTGATGCCTACAGTGTTCTGCGTCCTCTGTCCGGTGCGCATTAGAGAGGAAGATACTATGTTTGAAGGTTTTACCCCGGAGACCATTGATTTTCTTTGGGGCATCCGAATGAATAACAACCGGGAATGGTTTCTGGAACACAAAGACGATTATGTCAATACCTTGTACGAGCCGATGAAGGCCTTGGGTAAGGATCTGTTTCAGCCGTTTTGGGACAAGCCGGGCAATCTGCTGAAGGTCAGCCGGATCTACCGGGATGCCCGTATGCACCACCCTCTGCCCTATAAAGAGAGCCTGTGGATCTGTATTCGGCAGGAAGTGGAGTGGTGGGCAGAAAACCCCTGTCTGTACTTTGAGATTCGTCCGGAGGGAGTCAGTTACGGCTTTATCCTGCTGAAACCCAGACCCTCCACTTTGGAAGATTTTCGCAAAGACATTGCTGCCCGGCCCAAGGAATTTCTCCGCTTGATAGAACAGACGGAAAAAGCCACCGGTGTAACGGTGACTGCAGAACTGTACAAGCGGCCGAAACCTGCGCCTACCCCTGAATTAGAGCCTTTCTACGGCTGGCGTGGATACATTGCCTGCGATGTGGACGAGCCGGTGAGCGAAAACCTGTTTGGCCCGGAACTGGGAATCCGGGTGAGGGAATTTTTAGAAAAACTAATCCCCCTATACGATTATTTCAACCGGTTTAAGGTGTAAAAAAGTGCCTTGGGAAAATCCCAAGGCACTTTTTGTTATTTTCGTTCAAAGGGAATATAGCGATTATCCCGGGGCGTATCCCGAAGGATTACTCGGGGGTTTTCCAGCACAACGGTGGCGTTATCGGGAATATCCCGGGTTACTACGCAGTTTGCCCCGATCCGCACATTGTTTCCCACCCGGATGCTGCCAATGATCTTCGCACCGGCGCCGATGTACACATTGTCTCCAATGGTGGGGCTGCCGGGGCGTTTGGTGTCCGGCAAAGTGTTGGAGCCGATGGTCACCTGATGGAAGATGACGCAGTTTCGTCCAATGGTCGCCCCTTCAGAAATGAAAACGCCCTGAAATCCGTGGGGGAAGACAGGCTTTCCAATGAAATGGGTATCCAGACCGATGCTGCCGCCATATTTTTCCAAATAAGCCTGATGCCGCAGCCGATACCACATCCGCAAAGGACGCAGTGAGGTGTATTTTGCTTTCTGACGAAGACGCCAGTAGTAGTCGGTGGTTTTCTTGCGGTTTAAAATTGCGCCGATACCCATAAAATCAATCCTTCTTTCTCTGTTGTGCCAGATAGTGATTCAGTGCGCCGCCGTAAAAGACGATGGAAATACAAAAATACAACCAAAGCATACTCAGCGCCACGGCATACACCGAGCCGTAAATGTTGGCATAGCCGGTAAAATTCTCCACATAAATGGAATACAGGTCAGAAAACACCAACCAACCGAAAGACGCCAGCAGCGCCCCTGGGAGACTCTCCCGGAAATTGTTTTTTCGGTTGGGCAGGGCCATAAACATAGCGGAAAACAGACCGGTCTGCAGCAGTAGCATCAGCACAAACCGCCAATCCACCAAATCCCATAAAAACTGCAGCAGATGACTGTGGAAAGGAATGTTTTCCAAAATAGTCGTACCGAAAACGTTCAGCAAAAGGGTAGACAGCAGCATCAGCAGAAACAGAAATGTATAAAAGACACTGATCCCCCGGGTGTAAATATATCCCCGGTTTTCCTTTACCTCATAGATGGCGTTCAGACCGGTGAGCAGACCGTAGACGCCCCGGCTGGCAGACCAAAGACCGGTGAGCGCAGACAGGGAGATCACCGCACCGGAGGTATTCCGGTAGGTGCTGGTAATCAGCCGCTTGGCTGCCGGCATCAAGGCGTCCGGGAGAAAACCGTCTACCAAATCGGTCAGGGTTTCCACTTGCAAACCGGTATACCGCAGCAATCCCAGTACCAGCACCAGCAGGGGGAATACAGACAGAACGATGAAATATCCCGCCCCGGCAGCGTGAATGCTGATTCGCTGCTTGATCAAATGTCGAACAGTGGTGACGATGCCATCCAAAAAACCCGGTTTCGGTTTTTCCATAGGACACCTCCTGATTTTGGAAAAAGGGTGTGTTCTGCAACACACCCTTTTGTACTTATTCTGCGGAGATCAGGTAGTAATATACAGGCTGACCGCCGGAGAGCAAATTCACATCTGCATCAGGGCAAACTTCTGTGAACACATCCACAGCCAGTTGGGCCTGCTCTTCGGTAATATCCTCACCGTAGTAGATGGTGATGTATTCCTTGCCCAGATCCCGAACTTTCTCTGCCAGGGCCTTCAGCAGAACGGTAATATCCCGGTCAGTGCCAAAGAGTGTGCTGCCGTAGAGGGACAGATAGTCACCTTCGTGAATGTCGTGACCGTCAAAGTCGGAATTGCGGGCGGCATAGGTGATCTGCATAGTGTCCACGGTTTCCAGAGAGTCGGTCATAGCGTCCACATTCTCCTGCACTTCGCCCTCGGGATTGAAGTTCAGCATAGCGGTGATACCCTGGGGAACGGTTTTGCTGGGAATCACGACCACCGTTTTGGGTGTCAGCGCGTCAACCTGCTGGGCGGCCATAATGATGTTCTTGTTGTTGGGCAGCACAAAGACGGTCTCGGCAGGCACTTTGTTTACCACTTCCAGAATGTCCTGGGTACTGGGATTCATAGTTTGACCGCCGGAGATAATACCGTCCACGCCCAAGTTGGAGAACACATCTGCCAGGCCCTTGCCGGCGCATACAGAGACCACGCCCAAGGGCTTCTCAGGCGCTGCAATCTGGGGAGCGGCTTCCTGCTCGCTCATCACCTTTTCGGTGTGCTGCAAACGCATATTTTCAATTTTCACCGTCACGAAAGAGCCGTAGTCAATGGCTTCATGCAATGCCTTGCCGGGGTCGTTGGTGTGGACATGGACTTTGATGATTTCGTCGTCATCCACCAGCACCAGGCTGTCGCCCAGGCTGCTGAGGAATTCCCGGAGTTTTTCGGGGTCGTTGTTGTTCTCCCGGGAGATGATAAACTCGGTGCAGTAAGCGAAGGTGATATCTTCGGTGTCGAAATCGGAGAAATCAGCCTGCTCAGCGGGCTGCACATCGGTGCTTTCCGGCGCGACGATATCTTCACCGCGAACGGAGGAGAGCATAGCCTCCAAAGCCACGACCCAACCCTTGCCGCCGGCATCCACCACACCGGCCTTTTTCAGCACAGGGTTCTGGTTGGTGGTGTTGGCAAGGGCTTTTTTTGCCTCAGACAAAGCGGCCATATGGACGGCTTCGAATTTCTTATCCTTTCTGGCCACTTGGGTGGCTCTGGCAGCAGCCAGCCGGGCAACAGTCAGAATCGTGCCTTCTGCCGGCTTCATAACTGCCTTATAGGCGGCGTCTA
>JAFXBH010000175.1 GCA_017521875.1 Oscillospiraceae bacterium | reverse complement strand
ATCGAAGAAAAGATGCAGCGGGTGGACAAAATGCTGGAAAAGGTTGCCAAACTGGTCTCTCAAGCCACCGACCTGCCGGCCATCTCCGTCACCAGCCGTTACAGCGGGGCTACGGTGAATCGGTTTGAACTGATCTTAGCCGGCCAGGGCAGCGTGATTTTGGTTGTGATGCTCTCCGATGAGCAGGTGGTGAACAAACTGATCAAACTGCCGGTGCAGGTGGAGCAAAGCGATCTGCAGGTGCTTTCCGCTGTGCTGAACGCCACTATGACCGGCCTGTCTCCGGAGGATTTCACCCCCGCCCTGCTGGAGCGGGTGATGAACGCCGCCGGCAACGCCGGTGCGTTAGTTCCCGTGGTGATGGAATTCACCACCGAGACACTCCGCCACCACGACAGTACCAATATGGCAGTGGCCGGACAAATGCGTCTGTTAGGCCACCCGGAATACCGGGATGTGGACAAAGCCCAAAAGGTAATGTCCTCTCTGGATGAGGATGTGCTGTCCAACCTGCCGGCCATTATGCAGAATCAGAACGGCACAAAAGTGCTGGTAGGTCCTGAAAATGTGGCCCAGGAACTGAAAGACACTTCCGTGGTGATGACCAAGTTTGACATCGGTGACGGTATGCAGGGTATGATCGGCGTGGTAGGCCCTACCCGTATGGATTATGCCAAAGTGACTGCCCGGCTTTCCTACTTTGCCGAGAGTCTGTCGAAAATGTTCGCCAAACCGGAACAGGCGCAACTGCCCGGTGGTGCAGAAGAACCCCACAAGGAGGCCTAAAACGTGGCAAAAACAAAGAAAAACGAACAACCCACTCCGGAAGCAACAGAGGAAGTGACCCCCGTGGCGGAAACGGTGGAAGAAACCGCCGAGACCCCTGTTGTAAACGAATGGGAAGTAAAATACAACGAACTCCACGACAGTTATCTGCGGATGGCTGCGGACTATGATAACTATCGCAAGCGTACCTTAAAGGAGAAAGAACTCTCCTACAGCAACGGCAAGTCCGATGCGGTGGAAAAACTCCTGCCGGTATACGACAATTTGGAACGGGCGCTGCAGCAGGAGACCCAGGACGAAGCCTACAAAAAAGGCGTGGAAATGACCATGACCCAACTGGTTGGCATTTTGAACGGTCTGGGAGTAGAGATCTTCGGCAACCCAGGGGACGCATTTGACCCCAATATCCACAACGCGGTGATGCACATCGAAGACGAAGCCTTCGGTGAGAACACCATCTGTCAGGTGTTCCAAAAGGGATTTCAGATGGGCGAAAAGATCGTCCGATTCGCAATGGTACAAGTGGCAAACTAATGCAAAATTGAAAATGGAAAATGGAAAATTAAGGTGTGGGCTTTGCCCACGGTTTCTATGGATTGCCGCAGGCAATACCACAATTTTCAACTTTCAATTTTCAATTTTTAATTAAAATATCAACTTTTCTATTAGGAGGATTTTATTATGGGAAAGATTATCGGAATTGACTTGGGTACTACCAACTCTTGTGTTGCCGTGCTGGAAGGCGGCGAGGCTGTTGTCATCGCCAATGCCGAAGGCGGCAGAACCACTCCCTCTGTGGTGGCATTTTCTAAGACCGGTGAGCGTATGGTAGGTCAGGTGGCAAAGCGCCAGGCCGTTACCAACGCCGACCGCACCATCGCATCCATCAAGCGCCACATGGGCGAGGATTACAAGGTAACCGTCGACGGCAAGAGTTACACCCCGCAGGAGATCAGCGCTATGGTGCTGCAGAAACTGAAGGCCGACGCAGAAGCCTATCTGGGTCAGCCGGTTACCGAGGCCGTGATTACCGTCCCCGCTTACTTCTCTGACGCCCAGCGTCAGGCCACCAAGGATGCCGGCAAGATCGCCGGCCTGGATGTAAAGCGTATCATCAATGAGCCCACCGCTGCTGCGCTGGCCTACGGTCTGGATAAGGACAACGACCAGAAGATCATGGTTTACGACTTGGGCGGCGGTACTTTCGACGTCTCCATTCTGGAGATCGGCGACGGCATCGTGGAAGTTCTGGCTACCGCCGGCGACACCCGTCTGGGCGGCGACGACTTCGACGAGAGAATTATGGAATACCTGGTTGCCGAATTCAAGAAGGCTGAGGGTATCGACCTGAAGAACGACAAGGTGGCTATGCAGCGTCTCCGTGAGGCCGCAGAAAAGGCCAAGATCGAACTGTCCGGTATGACCACCACCGCCATCAACCTGCCCTATATCACCGCAGACGCCACCGGCCCCAAACACCTGGATGTGTCCCTGAGCCGTGCAAAGTTCAACGAAATGACTGCTGACCTGGTAGAGCGTACCCTGAAGCCTGTCCGTCAGGCTATGTCCGACGCGGGT
>JAFXBH010000174.1 GCA_017521875.1 Oscillospiraceae bacterium | reverse complement strand
GGCCTCTGCTGCGGAGAAGGGCGCAGTACCCCGGAATTTCTGGGCAGAGGGGTGGGTGTGTTCCAAACTATTTTCCCAACCAGAGGAAAAATTCCGATTTAAGTCCACACCCAAACCGTTTGCCTTCCATTGTATGGCATAATTGGAGGAATTGTTCTGATAGGTATAGCCGCTGGCCAAATCTTTTTGATAGATTTCTTTCTGTACATCATTTAGCGTGGCGGTTTGGGAAATGGTCACGCCATCGGGATTGGACATGGGAATAATATGATAACATACATTCCCCAGTAGGTTCTGCTTCAGTCCCTGATCGGCAATGGCCATGGCCAGCCAGGCGGTAAAATGCTCCCGTCCATGCATAGCGCCCTGAATCAGCACGTGGTATACAGCATTTGCGTTGCCAACTATCATGACAGGAATATCCCGGCCTTCTTCACTCTTTCCGATGCTGCTGATCTGCACAAGATCGGGATGCAGCGCCTGCAGGGCAGCCATATCCGCCTGCATCTGCTGATAGGTGTATTTCGTGGTGGGGGATACCACCTGCAGCCGGGAACCAAAATAGTTTTCTTCCACAGGTTGAATGTAATTGGCGCTGACATAGCCTTGCTTGCCATTGTAGGAGATCAAGGCCATTTTACCCTGCCATTTCAGTAAAACAAGTTTCGCGTTCACAGGAACGTGACCCATAAACTCCGTTTGATCCGCCTTGCCCCACAGGTTGATATATTCGTTGCAAATAGGTGTCCAAAGGGGGCCTTCCGGGTCTTCCGGCCAGGTTTCCGGAACGGTGGGCGCAGTAGTTTCTTCCGTGGGCGCAGTTTCTGCCTCTGTAGGAACAGTCTCCGGCGCGGTAGTAGTCGACTGGGTGGCAACGGTGCTTTCGTCCACCTGAGATGGGAAAGTGTTGGTTTCCTCAGGAACAGATTGGTGACAACCTGTAAAAATCATCAGGATCGCCAGGGCGGCAAGGAAAATCTTCCTGGGCATACAAATTCTCTCTTTCTGTAATATACGATCATTTTACCACGAAGCCGGCAAAATCACAACATAAAAAAGTACCACCCCAAAAGGGTGGTACTTTATTTTGGCGGAGAGTGTGAGATTCGAACTCACGGTGGGTTTCCCCATCACTAGTTTTCAAGACTAGCTCCTTAAACCGCTCGGACAACTCTCCTCGACCAGCCAATGATACCATTGTCCGGAAAAAATGTCAAGGGAGAATCCGTCGCAAGATCATTTCCGTCGTTTCGGTGGTGGGGACTTTTTCTTTGCAAGCGGTTTGGGAGGTGCTTTGGGCGGTGCTTTGTGAGAGGTAGCCCTGGGCGGTACAGCCCGAATCAAGCATTTCGGCCCGGACCCAATCAAGTCCTCCCGATGGGCTTTCAGGAGCGCTTCCCGCACCAAATAATAATTCTTGGGATTCCGGTATTGGATCAGCGCCCGCTGCATTGCCTTTTCGTGGGGATCGGTGGGGACATAGACCCGTTCCATCGTCCGGGGATCCAAACCGGTGTAATACATCACCGTGGAAAGGGTAGAGGGGGTGGGATAGAAGTCCTGCACCTGCTCCGGGTTATAACCCATATCCCGGATGTATTCCGCCAGTTCCACCGCCTCTTTCATAGACGAACCGGGGTGACTGGACATCAGGTACGGCACCAAAAACTGATTCATACCGTACTGCTTGTTCAGGGCGTAATATTTTTCTACAAAACGATTGTAGACCGCATTCCGGGGTTTCCCCATGCGGCTTAACACGGCATCAGATACATGCTCCGGCGCAACTTTCAACTGTCCGGAGATGTGGAATTGCACCAGTTCCTTAAAAAAGGTATCCTTCTTGTCTGCCAGCAGATAATCAAACCGAATACCGCTGCGGACAAATACTTTTTTGACACCGGGAATCTTCCGCAGTTTCCGCAAAAGCGCCACATAGTCGGAGTGATCTGCCACCATATTCTTACAAGGTGTGGGGTATAGACACTGCCGGCCACCGCAAGCACCCTTGCTCAGTTGCTTCTGACAGGCAGGCTGGCGGAAATTGGCGGTTGGGCCGCCCACATCGTGAATATAACCCTTAAAATCCTTGTCCTTGGCCATCTGTTCCGCCTCTGCCAGGACAGATTCGTGGCTTCGCACCTGAATGATCCGCCCCTGATGGAAAGTCAGCGCGCAGAAGGAGCAAGCGCCGAAGCAACCCCGGTTGCTGACAAGGCTGAATTTGACTTCCTCAATGGCAGGTACGCCGCCCAACTTTTCATAACTGGGGTGATAAGTCCTGCAGTAGGGCAAGGCATAAACTGCGTCCATTTCCTCTGTGGTCAGAGGTTTCTGGGGCGGATTCTTGACAATGTATTCCTTGCCATAGGGTTCTGCCAGACGTTTGGCCGTAAAAGGGTCGCAGTTTCCGCAAAAGCGCCACATAGTCGGAGTGATCTGCCACCATATTCTTACAAGGTGTGGGGTATAGACACTGCC
>JAFXBH010000015.1 GCA_017521875.1 Oscillospiraceae bacterium | reverse complement strand
TAGTAATACCTGACAGTATTCACTACCGCCTTAGAGGTTACCACCTCACCGGAGAATGCAACATTCGCCTCGGTAGCACGCACCAATCTGCCTTCCTCGTACTCATAATTATAGCATTTCTCATTGGTAATATCAAGAGACTGCACGATATTGCCCTGACCGTCGTACACATATTTGTAGTGAGCGGTAAGTTCATTGGAGGGATTATACCACTTCTCTGCAATCATCTGACCGATGCTGTTATAGGTCGCTTTCATGGTATGGCCGTTGGCATAGGTCATAGCCTTTAGACGGCCGTTGCCATTCTTATAGTCGTACCGGATCAACTGCTCTCCCTTACCTTGAATACCAATGGATTCCAGATTGTGGAACTGGTTATAGGCAAGGACATACTTCATACCGTCGCCACGAACGATCTCGGTCATGTTGTCAAATGCGTCATAGGCGTAGGAGACATTGGCAATATCCTCATAAATCACATTGCCGTCGGCATCGGTCTTCTTATTGCCGTTGTCGTCATACTGCGGCTTTGCGCTGGTTACCTTGGTAGTTCTGCCGGAGTTATCATACTCGTAGGCAGTCTTGTTGCCGCAGCGATCCACCACTTCCTTGCTGCGGGAAGTTTGTGCGTCCACTGTATAGGTAGTCTTATTGCCCCAGGCGTCAATTTCCAACAACAGGTCGTTACCCGCATTTTCCAAATTGTCGCAATTCAGATTGTAGCCAAATGCCCGGTAGATAGTACCAAACTCACCGTCGGTGAAGGTGGTCTCCGTCAGGGCGTTGCCGAATCCGTCTTTCGCCTCGCTAAAGTCAGGGGAGGTATCGGCGGTTTCTTCTGCCAGTTCATTGTCATCGGAAACACCTGTGCTTTCTACAACAAAGTCGGAAGCAGAAAGACCGGTTTCCAGACTGCTGCGGACAAGTTGAATATCATCAAAGTATGCCGTACCGGTGTTGTAGTCATAGTCGCAGTATACCGTAATGTACTCGATTTCCACAGCCTTCTGCTTGGCAAATTCTACAGATGCCAATTGCCACTCTTCTGTGCAGGGGGAGAAATCCGCTGTGTGGGTTTCCACCTGCCAAAGATTCTTATACTTAATATCTGCACGGAGTCGGAAGGTGGGTGTGTTCACGCCCTCACGTTCATGGTTGGGCAGGCCGTAGCCCTTGGCCCAGCCGGAGAGGATAAAGGTCTCACGGGTATTGCTGCCTTTCCGCACATATACCTTTTGGGAAACACCCCGTTTGGTATCAAGGTTTCCGGAGACCATCATAGAGGCACTCATATTGAATCTGGTTCCGGCGGTATAGAACGCTCCCCCACTCAGTTCCCAACCTCGAATGTCCTCGAAGTTGCCATTTTCCAGCATATTGTAGGCGTTGGCGTAAGGATTGTTTTCCAACTGCGCTCCGTTGACAAACACAGTACCCTTACCCGCTGTCATCATCTGAACCTGCACACTTTGGCTGTTTGTCAGTTCAAAGGGAACAATGAGACGGGTATATTCTGTATCATACTGATTCAGGCGTTCGCTGATGCCCAGAACTTTGCCGGCGGTATCCGTTACACGAATAAATGCACCTGCATCGGTACCGCTGAAAGCACCGCCCACACGCAGATATGCCGAGAAGGTATACTGACCCGCGGGAAGGATATTGGTTACCTGATAAACACCGCTTTCACCGCATTCCGGCTCATAGGACGTCATATGCAGCGACTTTCTGCCGAACTTAATGTTGGGATCATTGGTCCGGCTTCCAATGAAGAAACTGCCGCAGTTGCCCGGCATAGCAGGCCATGCTGTCAGGGATTCAAAGTTATGCCCGGTCAGAAGATTGTTGATATTGCTTACAACACCTACACCGCCGTCGCCGGAATGGGGATGGATACCGCTCTCCTCACCGTCAACACCGGTATTGCCGGTATCCTGGGAGTAAACGTATTCGCTGACAACATTACCCTCATCATCGAAGGTATAGACCGTCTTGATCGCATTGTCTGCGGTTTCACCTTCCTCTGTATCCTTAGACTCGGTAGTTTCCACCACGGTTCTGCCGGAGGCAGCAGAGTAGGCGTAGGTGGATCTTACGCCCACAGTTCCATCCGAACCGTATTCGGTTACACTTGCAAGACGGGAGCCGCTGAAGGTATATGCAACTTTGTATACTGTGTTACCCTCTGCATCCAGCAAGGTTACCGACGCAGGTTTGTTAGAAATATAGGTAATAGACACCTTCTTGCCGTCGGGATAGGTTATGGTGCTGAGCAGTTCGTCGGCGTACGTGTACAGGATCTTCGTGTCGTCCGGTGCCTCTATAGATGTCAGATAATTTCCGCTGTATCCAAACCAAAAATCACGGCCAGCACCGTCGGTAACGCATGTGATTCTGTTAGAACTATAGGCAATATCCATATGGTTATCGTCAGAATCGGTGATCTTAATAAGTCTACCCATAGAATCAAACTGATAGGTATCATCGCCCTGTTTTAGTGTGCGCTTTTCAGGATCGTACAGCATATCGCCGCCGTTTACATCTTCATAAAGATGGTAGCATTGAGAATTGCTGTCGCAGCATTTCTGTTGATCGCTCTTCTTGAAGTAGATCTCTTCTCCGTTTTCGCCCATATACACATAACCGCCCTGGAGGACTCCGTCGTGCTGGAACGTTGTATACATCATGCTCTGCATAAGGTTCAGTTTGAAGCCTTTGCCCACATACATAGCAGAGAAGTCTGCAGTAGACAGTTTGATTCCGCTGTTACCGGTATACTGGTAAGCACCAAGGGCACTGTTGTAAAGGTGCTTGATAGTAACAGGAATACGGTTACCGGCCCAAGAAAAGTCCTCGGACTCAAACATCAGGTTACCGCACTGCAGATCAATACTCCCCTGTCCGAAGCGGCCAAGTTCGTGGGTATGGGTGCGATAAGATGTATTGACACCGTAACTGGACTCATAGGTGATGATAAACTGCGGTGCATAGATACCGCCGCTGGAACAGCCGAATAGCATAACGCTGTTATCGCATACAGGATTCTCGTCGATCATCTTCAGAACCAGATTCTGCAGCCCGGCCTCACCCTTGTTAAACTGATCCACAAGGGTAGTAACATCAAAAGTATAACTGATGACTTCACCATCTTCACAGTGGCCAACCCGCATCTTGGCAAAGTCGATCAGGTCAGTGTTATGATTGGGTGTGCAGTTGCCGGCAACAATCATATCAGTTACACGGTAAAGACCCAGTTTGGGATCATTGTAACACGCGCCGGAACTGGAGGCCTGATAGAATTTTAGTTCTGCTTTCTTGATTCTCGGGTTGCGGGGAAGCGAAGGCATATTAAAACGCATATACATGCGCTTGGCATTGCAGGTGCCATCACCGCATCCGGTGGTACCTACTGTGTGCAGAAATGCGGTGTAAAGACTGCCGTTATCCCAACTGTAGGTAGTCATGGCAGAGTTGTTGCTGAGCTGAATTTGCGGGTCAATGACAACCGGGAATGCACGGTCCTCTGCGTTCATCCACTGGCTGTCTGCCACTACATTGAGGATCATATCACCATTTGCAGTATTCTTAACCTCATAGGATACCGCGGTAGAGACCTCGCCGTTTTCATCAGTCATAAAAGGTGCAGGGATGCAGAACACCTCTTCACCCGTCTCGTTGCTGACAAAGCCAATCCGCTTATTGGCCTCGTCAAACGCCCCAGATACATTCTCCTGATGAATCACAAACCCATACCGGTAAACATCTGTCTTATCCTTGATAAGGATATTTTCTTTGACACCGTTGCCGGTTACAGAATATGCATAATCCGCACCATCCTGAACGCCTGTAAAGACAAGAGTATCTGTTCCTTCAGCGTTTTTAGTCTTCTTATGGATCTTGTACTTAACACCCTTGTTTCTCTGCTTGCCGTTTTTCTTGGCAGATACTGTAACACGGTGCATACCGCTCTCAACCGAGAACAATACATCGTTTTCCTCTTCACGGCTGAATCTTGCCCGAAAGCGGTTTTTGCCGTTTACATAGTGCTTGCCATCTTCTTCCTCCATAAGGGCATTGTCTACATCTTCGAAGGTGTTTGTATCCCCGTCGAATACATGAACAGTTTCGGGATAGAACACAGCCTGTTCTGAGCCATCGCTCATATAAAATACCTTGCGGTTCTCTTCTCGGAGGTCGAGTGCCTCACCCACCGGAACAATCTTCTTCTGTTCTGTTTCTACCATAACGGGAATGTCCCCGTTTGTCATTTCATCCACAAAGCCGCCGGTTTCTTCCGGCATATCTTCCGATGTAACTGTCTCAGGCGCAAGATAGATATCCTCCGCGCCAAATGTTTCATCTTTCATCATTACATTTCCTTTCGTTTTCTAATGAATTTATTCGTTTTTTGCAGCTGCGCCCCCATTATAAATTTTAACCCTGACAACTTCTGTCAGGGTTAAAAAAGTTTTTATCAGTATAACTGCACAAAAAGAACGGTTGGCTTTTACACCAACCGTTCCCTGTTAGAAAGGCGTCTTCTAAAATGAAAAGTTCAATGATTTTTGTCAGCGCAAAGAATTTCCCCCTGTGTTCTTATTGCAAAGTCTTTAGTCATAAAATCGTGTCAGCATCTGCTATAAATTTTATCTTTGCAATTAAATTCATTTCTGTATCGTAAAGCTGACAGTTGTCTTTTTTTATATAGTCATAATTTCTTTTGTGCATATACAGAAACTCACCCAATACCGTGTTATCTTTTTTGGAGATATGATGAATCTGAATAGGCGATGTGAGAAAAAACGGTTCAAAATCATCAAAGCAATCTTCCAAAAAATACAGTTCATAAGGCTTAAATTTGCCATAGTAATCAATTATGATAAATTCACACAATAAATCTGTATTTGTCTCAGTGGGTTTTCCTTTGCTATCTAATTTAGAATACGGCATCAAAACCGAGAATAATATAGGGACAAAAGCAATTACGAAAAGAAAACCTGATTGAAAAACAAATGCTAAAATAAGTAGCAGAATAACGATTACATCAATTGTTAACATATATGAAAGAACAGGAACTTGGCCATATTTATTGCGGCAATGACTACAATTTGCTTGACGAAGCATACGTGGAATAGAGGGGCTGCCCACCACATCGCTCCAAGATGTTGAGTCCTTTTTCTTATCAATTATTTTTCCACACCATGGGCACCTTTTTCTATTCATAATACCTCCTGCAACTTAAGTGCTATGTTCTTCAAATTTAAGATTTCCGTTTGAATCAAAAACCGTTTTACTTTCATACACTCCTGACCCAACAGAAAACTGTATTTTAACTACCTTGTCAGTGACAGCCATTTCATTAATAGATGAACCCAAAAGGATCAATTTTAAAATAATACTTATTTCTTTGTATCCTACTTTTTCTGCTAATTCACAAAGGAAATCCGTAATATTAGCATATTCATCAGCCAAGTCTAAAAATAAAAACTGGTACTGAGATGGTATTTTCCATCCCATAAGCAACTCTACTAATCCCACTGCGATTCCATTATTAAGCGTTAACTCAAGTCCGTCATCTATAACATTGTAATTTATAGTTACGGGCATATAATAACTATCATTCTCATTCCCTACAGTATATTCTCGCTCGTATACACCATTACTTCCAACATATTCGTACTTTTGAGAGTATTGACTTTTACTGCGGATGTCATCAATTATTAGACGCAACGCAGTTGCTTTGATAGAATAATTACCTTCATCCTCTCCATCAATTTTTGAATAATATGGAATAGACATGTAGCATGATAAAACTTTATAATAATCCTCATCGCTTAAAATGTTTTTATCTTGTAATGCTGGCGATTTAATCCTGTATCCACAAGTAGAACAAACATAATAGCCATCATCCTGTAGTACTAATGAATGATTCGTAACATCTCGGTAATTAGCACCACCGCAGTAATTGACTGTTACCGTGTAACTTGCAGTATATCCACCGTCGACGGTGGTTGCTGTGATCGTTGCTTCACCTGCCATGTTGGCGATAACCACTCCGGTGAAGGCGTTGACATGGGCAACGTTTTCATTGCTGCTGCTCCAGATCACTTGTTTGTTCGTTGCATCACACGGATATACCGTCGCAAACAAAGGCTCGGTGTCGCCTACGTTCATTGTCAGGCTGGTGGGGGACACCTGCACGCAGGTTACTGCGATAGGCGGATTCACCGTCAATAGACATTCACCGGGGTCTGCGCCG
>JAFXBH010000173.1 GCA_017521875.1 Oscillospiraceae bacterium | reverse complement strand
AAGCTGGAGTGATTCATCAAAATCAGGCAGGGCTGATTTTTGCCGATTCTCTCCATACCATGGGTCTCAAAGGTAAATTTGGTGGGAAGCAAGTCCAAAATGGCCAGCAACCGCACCACCAGTTGGAGCAGAAATATGGGTCTTAAGGGTTTGCGGTGCCGGGGACGGGGCAATGCCATTACTGTTTCATAGGGAAGGCGCTTTGTTTTTATCTTCATTTGTGTACCTGTCCTCTTTCTCTATTTCTCCCAGGGAAAATACAAATTGATGTCCACATTGGTAGAAATTCCCGGCACAGAGCCGGTTTCCGTATACTGCCACATATCCACCTTATAGGGATAGTCCAGCACCGTATCATACCGGGCCAGCCAGAAGGGGTAATCCGTCAGTTCCCGGATATAAATATTGTTATAAGAATGGTCGGTGTTGAAATAGACCATGGTATCATACCCGGCTTTCGCCACGGTGTCACAAAATGCTTTGGTGCAGTCCGTCAGGGTACGGGGGTCGGTTTTGCCGGTACGGGAGTCTTCGCTGATAAACTCCCAGTCATAGACCACGGGCATATCCAGTTTCCAATCCCGGATAATTTCCAGCAGGTAGTTGGCTTCCTCTATCGCCTCTTCCGGGGAAATTGCCTGGGAGAAGAAGTATGCGCCTACTTTGATGCCGGCCGCTGTGGCACCGGCATAATTGGCTCTGGCGTATGTATCCTCTGCCAGTACTCCCTGCTCAGAGCCTCTCCAACCTACCCGGATCATAGCAAATTCCACGCCGGAGTCCTTAACCTGCTGCCAGTCGATCTCCCCTTGCCACTCGGACACATCAATCCCCCGCACCGAGGGGGCGGTGATGCAGTACAGATAGCCGTCCTCCATAGCAAAATCTCCCAGACCGATGGGATTGGCCTCCGGGGGCGGGAGTGTCGGCTCTGTAGTGGGGGCAGTGGTTTCCGGTTGGGAAGGCAAGTCGGGAGTCGTGTGGTGCCTCCCGCCGGGAAGACACAGAATCACCGCAATCAATACAGCCGCGGTCAGTACCAAACCGCCGCCTACGGTCAGTCCCCAAAACAAAGGGGTTTTCCAAAACGGCTTTTTTGCTTCCTGTATTTCTGCTTTCGGCAATTCTGTCCCGATTCTCTCTGTCTCCATATCTCGCTCCTTGGTTTTTTTGTAGTATATCATAGATACAGAGTCTTGCCAATACGGGAATTTCAGGTATATTCCCTTTGGATCCGGGTAAACTTTAAAAAGCGCAGAAAAAAAGAACGCGTTCTGCAACGCGTTCTTTCTCTGTTATCCAGCCAAAATCTCTGCTTTCAGCACGCCCTTTACCTGCCGCATCAGCCGGAGCATCTCCTCCACGGAAATGTTCAGATCAATGGTCTCAGCGGAGATGGTCACAATGGCGCAGCCATTGGTGGGCACAATGGAATTGATGGTCAAAATATTGGCTTTGTGTTCTGTGAACACCGTCAGCAGGCAGGACAATGCACCCGGCTCGTCCTGCAACAGGAACTGGAATGTGATCACCCGTCCGCTCATCATATGCTGAAACGGCAGCACCGCATCCCGGTATTTATAAAACGCGCTGCGGCTGATCCCTGTACGGCGAGTGGCCTCGTTGACAGTAGAAACCTGTCCTGTAGACAACAGGCGCTTTGCCTCTGCCACCTTTACAAACACTTCCGGCAACACAGATGCCTCTATTACATAATATTCGGGAGCCTTTTCCATAATGTCCTCCTACATCGGACAACTGTCCTGTTCTCGCAGTATATCTTATCACATATTTTGGAAATTGCAACCCCCATTCCAGAAATCCCGGAAAGGAGTCTGCTATGTATCGGGAAAAAGTCATTCGTATCGGTATTTTTGCTGCAGGATTCCTGTCTTTGTGGCTATTTCTTAATTATTTATTGCCTATTTTTCTTCCCTTTTTTCTGGGATTTCTGCTGGCGCTGGCATCGGAACCGGCGGTGCGATTGGGCGTGCGATGGAAACTCCCCCGGTGGGTCGCCACCGGACTGGGGGTAACGCTAACCCTGATTTTGTTGGTGACATTGGCCGGAATTCTGGGGGCGGTTGTGGTAAAGGAATTGGGAATTCTGGCAGGACGGCTGCCCAATCTCCAGGATACCGCCCAGCAGGCCGCCGGCAAACTCCGGACCGTTTTGGAAAATGTCGCCCGTCACTCCCCGGAGGGAATCCGTCCTGTGGTGGACAAATCCGTCTCTCGTCTGTTGTCTTCCGATCATTTAATGGAACAGGCAACCTTTCGTCTGCCCCAGGCCATATCCGGTTTTCTCAGCCGGATTCCCGACGGAGCATTGGGGATCGGTACCGGAATTCTCTCCGGATTTATGCTCTCCGTCAGGTTGCCTGTTCTGCGGGAAACGTTCTCCCGGAAACTTCCGGAAAACGTCCGCACCACCCTTTTGCCCAGCCTGAAACGGGCAAAAAATGCCCTCTTCGGCTGGCTGAAAGCCCAACTGAAACTGTGCGGCATCACATTCTGTATTGTGACCGCCGGATTGCTTGTAATGGGGGTGCCATACGCCCCCCTATGGGCTGTCATTATTGCATTTGTAGACGCCGTTCCTCTGCTGGGTACCGGCACGATCCTACTGCCCTGGGCCTTGGTCAGTCTGCTGCAAAAACAGCATTTCCGAGCCATTGGGCTGATTTGCACCTACGGCGCAGCCGTAATCACCCGGACAGTTTCAGAACCGCGGCTGATGGGCAGACATTTGGGGTTAGATCCTCTGATCACCCTGATCTTTCTGTATTTAGGCTACCGGTTTTGGGGAATATGGGGCATGTTGCTGGCACCGCTGACGGCAGCAGTCTTCACCGCAGCAGGTCAGGAATTGCCAATAAAAAAGGGTGCGCCGTAGCGCACCCTTCTCAGAGCGTCAGAAAAGCCGTCAACCATCAAAACACAGGATTTTCACAAGGTGTACGCAAAAAATCTTCTCCCTGGAGAAAGATGGCAAAAATCTATGATTTT
>JAFXBH010000172.1 GCA_017521875.1 Oscillospiraceae bacterium | reverse complement strand
TAAAAAGACTTGGAACGGTGTAGCTCCTAGATATTATTATTTTGACAACGAACAACAAAAAATCCGCTATATTTGCTTAGACTTCGGAAATTCTGGCAAATACGATGAGACACAATTAACTTGGTTAAAGACATTGCTTGAAAGTATGACAACAACGGACAATTATTCTGTTGTTATTTTCACGCATGGCGTTGTGGACAAATATAACTCCGATGGATCGTATACATTAGCAGGATATAGTGATGGGTTACTAAATATTATATCTGCTTGTAATGACAATAAATCATATTATTATACTGCGGCGAATTATAAGAACACAATAACTTGTGATTTCGCAAACTCGACTTGCAAGGTCATTCTTGTGGTTGCTGGTCATGTTCATGTGGATAGTTATTTTTATTATGGAGACAGCAAGATTCCGGTTGTGCTTTGCAGAAATAGTGGTTATATGATAGACGATGATGTCGAGGGAACTTGCGAAGAAACCACGATGGATGCTATTGACATTGACTTGATTAACAACAAGGCATATTTTACGAGATTCGGCAAGAATAACGACAAGAATAACGGCAATGTGAGAGAATTTACCTTGCCGCCTAAGGAGGAAACAGATATACCTATTGAGGAGAGGTAAGTCGTGGACGGAGATAAAACGCTTGCTAAGATTGGCTATATGTCCTTTGTTAAGGCAGACGCCGTTGAAACAGATAATGCGGATACCTGCCTTGCGAACGGCTGGTATTGGATAAAGGAAAATGCGCAAGGGTGCCCAATTAACAGGGCACCCTTGTTTGTGGTAGGGGCAAAGGACTGTATTTGGCAGTGTGTATTTGATAGCCAGAGTGACTCTGCCCTTCGCAGGCATACTGCTGATGGAGGCACGGTATGGGATCCTTGGGAATGGGAAAACCCGCCTGTGGCGGACGGAGCAGAATACAGGACAATGATGCGTTACGGTGGGAAACCTGTATACGCAAGAAGAATAATCGTAGGAACTGCGCCTGACAGCGCAATAGCGGTTTATCCCCATGGACTGGAAAGTATTGTTCCGGTTGGATGGGAGGGTATAGCGACTGATGGAGAAGCGGTGCTGCCGCTTCCTTTTTGTAATCATTTTACGGTGGGAGTGGACCGCACCAATATCACACTATCGACGACAGAAAATTATAGCGGTTATACTGTGGAGATTACATTACGGTATTGCAAGGAAGAAGATTAAATTGCCACACCTGTGGCGGGTGGGGCTTAGCGGGGTTAAGATATGAAAACATTAGGTGAATTAAAAAAGAAGGTCCTGGGACTGATCGAGGAACTGAATCCGGAAAATCCTGTTTTGACTGACGATGCGGATATTGCTGCAAAGTTTAATTATGTGGCAAACAATGTACTCTTTGAGATGGCAAGGTATAAGAAGATTCCAAAGTATGTGGAGATGCCTGTGAAAGAAGGAGATCTGCTGACCTTTGCAGCCATTGAAAAGGCGGTGAAGTATGAAATATACCAAATCGACAAGATTCGGGGGATAAGTTACGAATCAAAAGCAAACGGTACTGTGTTTAAGATGCTGGAAAGCGGAACGGCAGAGATTGATGTGTTTGTATATCCCGAGAGCATTACGGCAAAGACGAAGGACAGTTATGAGTTCGAGGTGAGTCCTGATGTGCTGGAGGTTATGGTATACGGCATAGCGGGCGATTTGCTGAAAAGCGATGTATCTACCGGGTACGGCGCTGTTTATACCAATCGGTATGAGAGTATGAAGCAAATGCTCGACCCCAGATATCAAATCGGCAGTATCTATATTGAAGGCGGTGTGGACATATGAGTGAGCCAAAGACTGTAACAAGAGTGTACGGCGGGTTTCGGGGCGTGGACTTTAGCGGAGACGAGGTTAACCTTAGCCGCTCTCCCGACTGCCTGAATGTGTGGCGGGATTATAAAGGAATAGATGGTATCTGCACAAGACCGGGGACGGAACTGCTGGAGGGCTTTACTGAGCCTGTGTACGGCATTTTCTTTTTTAAGGATATGATGCTTGTCCACAGCGGTACAAAGTTGTACAAGAGTACCACGAGACTTGTGAAGAAAGAAAATGATCACTATGAAGTGATACCGGGAGTAACAACAGTTTTATCCACGGACCTCAATCCTGGGGTAAGCGACAGTTTTATCCACGAGAATATATGGTACTTTAAGGACGGAGTGCATTATCTGCAATATGACGGTACAAACCGCGTAATAGATGTGGAAGGATACGTACCAATCACAAACATAGAGGGAGATCCGGATGGTGGCGGTAGCACATTTCAAGATGTGAACCTACTGACCGGCAGAAGAATCAACACTTTTTTAGGCGATGCTAATAAAACGGTGTTTAAGTTGGCGGCTGAGAGTATTGACAAGGACTTTGCGCCTACCGTGAAGGTGAACGATGCCGAGGTGAGCAATTACACCGTGGATTACAACGCCGGCAAGATTACCTTCGATGAAGCGCCAAAGCCACCGGCAACTCCGGGTCAGGACAATGTTTCGGTGGAGTTCTCTGTGACGGTAAAGGGAAATCGGGAGAAAATTCTCAAATGTACCCTGCTACAGGTTTTTGATAACCGAGTATTCTTCAGTGGAAATCCTGACGAGCCGAATAAAGTCTGGCACTGCAGTCTGAACGACCCTAGTTATTGCAGTGATTTGGACTATTACAACGAAGGATTGGACACTGCGAAAATTACCGGCTTGGTGGCGGGTAACAATGCGCTATGGGTATTCCGTGAGCCTTCTCAGGCGAATACAACGGTGTTTTACCATACACCGACACTGGATGCGGACTACGGCAAAATATATCCGTCCCAGCACTCCAGTGTTACCACAGGCTGCATCGGTAGGGCAATCAATTTTAACGATGACATTATCTTCTTCAGCGAGCGGGGCATGGAAGGTATCAGTGGCGATATTACCACGGAACAGGTAGTTGCCCATAGAAGCACCCTTGTTGACCGTAAACTGCTGGCAGAGCGGGACTATAAGGATATGCTGCTGGAGGAGTGGAACGGATACCTTTTTGTGTTTGTGGAGAATAAGGTCTATTTGGCGGATTCAAGGGGGATCTTCACAAATGAAAATCACATTGAATACGAGTGGTTTTATTGGGAACTACCCAAAGCCGTTACCAGCACAAGGGTACACGATGGCGTGCTGTATTTGGGAACGGAGGACGGTATATATACACTGACGGACTACGCTTGTAATATTGACAGCCACTGGGTAACCCCGAAGGATAAGTTCAACAGTCCCAATCTGCAGAAAACAACCAATAAGCGGGGCTTTGTGGCAGAGGCAACGGGGGATATTACCGTTTCCGCAAAGACAGAAAGCACAGAGTTTGAGCAGGTCAGCACCAACAATGGTGTGACGGACTATTTCGTCAGCAGAATCAAGCGGAAAAAATTCAAGGACCTGCAACTGAAGTTCCAATCCGGTACCCGATTTGGCCTAGAATCGGTAACAATGGAAGTCTTTACAGGCGCATACATCAAGCGGTAGG
>JAFXBH010000171.1 GCA_017521875.1 Oscillospiraceae bacterium | reverse complement strand
TTGTACTCAGCACGGATCGCCTCGATCAGAATGCCATCGTCCAGAGTGACTTCGCCAATGGAGTCGATCTTGCATTCCAGCAGGTCGATCTCGGCGGTTTCCAGATCGTAGATATTCTGGATCAGCGCCTTGTGCTTGTTGCTCAAGTTTTCATAAGCCTCACGGGCTGCGATGATCTTGTCGGCATTTTCCAGAGAGGCTTTCTCCAGAGCGGCGATCATATCGTCCACCTTTTCAGCCTCTGCCCAGTCTGTTTCTGTAACATTCAGGGGATACATATAGAGACTGTTCACGCTGGCGTAGTAGATGTTGCCATCGTCAGCGATGGTGAACATCTTGTTGCCGGGAACGGGCATACGCACGTTATCGGAGGGGTTATTCAGATTGACTTTCCGCAGACCGCCCTTCTGACCGAAGCCAACATACATATAGTTGCCGTCTACGAAGGGAGTGAAGGGGTGCCAATCGCCGCCGTCATCGGCCTTATCGAAGCACAATTCTTCTGTGAGGGTGACCTTACCCGTGTCCTTGTTGTATGTCAAGCACAGCAGTCTTGCGCCCATGTGTGCCCAGATCTTGCCGTTTTCGGCAACATTGGGATCTGCAACCAATGCGTTAATACCGGTGAGCCGTTCGGGCAGACCGGAGATGTAATCGTGAGGATCGATCTCCACCAGTTTGGTTTTGCTCTCTACATCGTAAATAACGATCTTTGCGGACAGATCCTTGCGATCTTCTGTAGAAGTACCGCCGGTGACGCAGGAGCCTGCGTAGATCAGTCCGTCGTTGTAAGCCAAAGCCACAATGGATTGATCCTGCACTGCATTGCGGATAACGGTGTTCTCCAGGGTGTCTTGATTGACCCAAGCCAGGCATCCGCCATACTTGTAGATATCCGGGATAGAGCCGCAGAAGATGTAGTTGTCACCGCCGGTGATGGCGTGGATACGGGCCTGATCATACATGCTCTTAAGGCTCAGCAGAGAGACGTTTCTACACTCGTCGGCGAGGTTGACCTGGGTCAGCACACCGGCATTGTAGTTACCTGCGTAGAGGTTATCTTTGTAGATGTACATAACGTCGGTCTGAGCGGAGTTGGTCGCATAAGCGTGGACCAGTTTGCCCTCTTCGGTGTTAAACACGGAGCAGTCATTGGTACGGTATGCGCCAATGTAGATCTCGTTTTCGCCGTGTCCTTTGTAGATGGAGCGAACTTCCTGACCGTTGCCGTCTTCATCCAGGATCATATCGTCAATGACCATCAGCGTACCCGTTTCCATATTGTAAATGGTGGGGGTGTTGATGCTGCCGCGGAAACCAATGAAGGACATACCGGGGAATTTGTCGTTGTTTTCAACGGTCATTGTGCAATACTGATAACTGCGGAAACCGACAGTTGCATTTTCAAGTCCTTCTACCGGTTTGGCAGTCTTGGTAGCGGCATCAAATTCCCACATACCCTTGCCCTGCGCCAGGAAGTAGCACTTGCCGTCCACTTCTCTGGAGGGGTAGTAACTGATGAAACCGTTGATGCCCAGATCCAGAACTTCCCAAGTGGAAGTATCCACTGCCAGGACACTCTTTACATCGTTCTGATCGCCACCGATGAGCAGTACATCGCCGCAGATGCTCATACCGCGGAGCATAACTTCCTTCTGGCTGACATACTGGGTAATGTCCATACGGTGGATCAGTTCGTTGGTCTTGGCATCTACTTTGAAAACTTCAAAGGTCTTTGTGCCGTCGCCGTTACTGTCGCCAACGGTATTGGCATATACGTAACCATCCTTGTAGACGGGGGTGGAAACGTAGTCTCTGGCATCTTCGGAGCCATAATGATCCATACGGGTGAATTCGCCGGTGGCGATGTTGTATTTTACAAGCCAGCCGTCTTTAAAGACGCCGAAGAACAGATAACCGTCGCCGTAGGTAAGACCGAAAGCGGAGGAAGAACCGGGGACTTTTGATGTGTCGCTCAGATCTTCAGACAAACCCTTATAGTAGTATACGGACTCGCCCACATCCAGATAGGGGTCATAGCGGAAAATGTAGGAGTTGTCGCCTACCATCCACACATAGCCGTCGGGATCGACCGTAATACCACGGCAGGAGGTAAAGGGTGTGTTCAGTTGGGAGACAAACTCTTTGGTGTCCAGATTGTAGACACTGAAGGACTTGCCTTCCTGGGGCATAAAGAAGTAGTCATAGCCGTTGATCTCTGCGGTGGCATTCATAATGGATGCGTGGTTGATCTTAACCGCCGCAGGGGCAACGCAGATGGAGTTAGGCTTTTTTTCTGTTTTGTACTTGGAAGTGGT
>JAFXBH010000170.1 GCA_017521875.1 Oscillospiraceae bacterium | reverse complement strand
TGGCGGCCTGCGCTGAATGGGGTGCGCCGATGGTTTATGCGGAAACCCTGTCAGAGTCGGGCGCAGCATTTGCATTTAGAAACAAAAAGAATAAGGCACTACGAAACTTTGGCTTGGTTACGATATGGAATTATATCCTAAAGCAACAGAAGGGGGACGAGCAGGGGGCGGCAAGGCTTTGTGAAGATTATTGGGAGGATCTGCCGAAGATCGGTGCCAATATGACCGACCGGGAAGTGATGTTCCCGGCAAATTTGAAGGTTGCCCACGCCAGGGTTATCAGTGCCATTAAGTATCAAGAGGATGAGGCATTGCGAAAAAAGTTCTTGAAAATTTCTAAAAACCTCAGTGCGCTGAAATGGGAGCATAACGGTCTTTTAATTATTCCGGCGGCGTCGGAAAGCGAACTGATCGCTGAGGGAAAAATACTGGAGCATTGTGTGGGTGGATATGGCCACGCGCACTGTGAAGGAAAATCCATCTTTTTCATTCGTCATACGCAGGAAAAGGATGTGCCTTATTTCACCCTGCAGTTGAACACGAAAACCGGTTTTGTGATTCAAAACCGGGGACAAAAGAACTGTGATCGGACAAAAGAGGTGGAGATGTTTGAAAAGGAGTGGCTTAGCACCATCGTTATGCCTTGGATCAATCAAAAGAAGGAGAGTAAAACAGCATGAGTGAAATGGTAACGGTAAGAGATGTTGACATTGTAACGGCGGAGATCATTACGATCAAGCGGCAGACACAGCAGGTGCTGATCACTGCTGCTATTGAGTTGGGTCGCCGGCTTACGGAAGTAAAATCTATGATTCCCCACGGAGAGTGGGGCAAGTACTTACAGGAACGGGTGGATTATTCCCAGTCTACAGCCGACAACCTGATGAAACTTTACAGGGAGTATGGCAGTGGACAGGATTCGCTGTTTGATAATTTTGCGAATTCCCAAACGTTTGCCAATTTGAGTTACACCCAGGCGTTGGCTCTGCTCAGTGTGCCGGCGGGTGAGCGAGAACGGTTTGCAGAGGAAAACGATGTTGCCAACAAGTCTACCCGTGAAATTCAGGAACTGATCCGGCAACGGGAAGAACAAGAGAGCCAAATCAATCAATTGCAGACGGAATTAACAGACGCCAAGAGCAAAAAAGAGGAAGTGGAGGACTTGTTGGCCGACGCAGAGAAGGAGTGCGATAGCCGAAAGCAAGAGGTGGAACGGCTGACCGAGCAACTTCGGAAGGCACAGGAAGCGGAACAGAAGGCAAAGGATCAACTAAAAAAAGCAAAGGAAAACCCAACCGTTCCCAAGGACTTGATGGAAAAACTCCGGGCCGAGGCTGAGGCGGCGGCTACCAAGACTGCTGCCGAGAAGGCAGAAAAGGAAACCAAGAAGATCCAAGGACAGTTAGAGAAGGCGCAGAAAGTCGCCCAGGATGCTGAGGACGAGAAGAATCGGTTTGCCCAGGAATTAGCACAGATGCAACAAAAGTTACAGGCCGCGCAGCAGGAAGTCAAGATGGCAAATCCGGATGTGGCGGTGTTCCGCGCTCTGTTTGATGATGTCCAGCAGACCTTTAACCGGATGAACGATGCCAGAAAGACGGTGGCGGCGGCTGATCCGGCTATGGGGGATAATCTGAAGCAGGCGACTATTGCGGTGCTTAACCAGTGGATGAAGGAACTGGGGTAATCGTGGCGGTCTGTAAGAATTATGTAATCGGTAAAGTTTGTCCGCATTTCTATAAATGCGAAATGCAAAATGATGTTGCACCAAATACCAACAAGACGATGCGGAAGGACTCTTTTTATTGTCTGCACGGTTTACGCATAAGAAAGATTGCCGGAACGACTGATTGGAACGGGCGGACACCTAAATGGTGCCCACGGGGAAGGACGGAATAGGAAGGGCTTTTGTTCCTTTCAAAATAAATTACAAAATACAGGAGGAAAAACAATGAACGAAAAAGAACAGTACACCACGTCTGATGAACTTAGGGAGGCGGATTCCTGCGATTGCGCCTGCGAGGAGGGAAGTTTTGACTTTGGCGTTGCGTTAAGGAAAGTGCGGCAAGGTGAAAGGGTTTGCCGTGCTGGCTGGAATGGCAAGGGAATGTATGTATTTCTAGCGGAAAATGTGGAATTCCAAACTAAAGCGGATTTGCAGGAACTCCAACACCACGGCGTTACAGTACACGATATGCTGGTAATGAGAACAGCTACCGGCGATCTGCAGCCTGGTTGGCTTGCCAGCCAAGCAGATATGCTTGCTTGTGATTGGCATGTAAAGGAAACAGAGACCGAGGCGTCAACAACCAATCCGCAGATAAAACTCTCAGCCGTGGCGGTTGGCGATGTGGTGAAAGTGGGCAGCCACGAGTTTGTGGTGCTGGAGCACCGGAAAGAAGGGACTGCACTGCTCCTTAAAGAACTACTGCGCGATAGTGAAGAGTTCGGCGAAAGAAATAACAACTACGCCGGTTCCAATGTCGAGAAAATTTGCAATGAGTTTACCGATGAACTTGCCGGCATTGTAGGTGCTGAGAATGTGTTACTGCATGATGTTGATCTGACATCTGACGATGGATTGAAAGATTACGGTGTGGTCAAGCGCCGGGTATCTCTTCTGACAGCGGATATGTACCGCAAGTTCGTGGAGATTTTGGACAAGCACAAATTGGACGCTTGGTGGTGGCTGGCAACGCCCTACAGCACGGCAACACATGAGAATGCAAATTGGATCAAATGCGTCTCGCACGCTGGCCGCATCTACTTCGACTTCTACTACTTCAGTAACGGCGTGCGCCCGTTTTGTATTTTAAAATCTAATATCTTTGTATCTAAGTGAAGGGAGAAATGATTATGAGTAAAATTATCAATTTCTGCAAAGATGGTGAAACCTTTGAGGTTGCCGGTCTGGAGTTTATAAAGTTTCCTGAAGCGGACGGCAAGGTACCGGTGGTGATGAAGGATATCGCATTCAGCAGCGAATTCGGTAAGAATAACGATTTACGAACAAGC
>JAFXBH010000001.1 GCA_017521875.1 Oscillospiraceae bacterium | reverse complement strand
TCGATCAGAGCGTCCACAGCCTCCTGCAGCATACGCTTCTCATTGCGGACAATGATGTCAGGGGCGTGAAGTTGGATCAGTCTCTTCAGACGGTTGTTACGGTTGATCACACGGCGGTACAGATCATTCAGGTCAGAAGTTGCGAAACGGCCGCCATCCAACTGAATCATAGGACGGATATCAGGAGGAATAACGGGTAGCACATCCATCACCATCCAGGCAGGATTGTTGCCGGATTCACGGAATGCCTCTACCACTTCCAGACGCTTGACCAGACGCAGTTTCTTCTGAGAAGAAGCGGTTTTCAGTTCTTCCCGGAGTTGTACAGACAATTCTTCCAGGTCAATATCTTCCAGCAGTTCCTTTATGGCCTCTGCGCCCATACCGGCCTTGAAATCGTCTTCGTACTTTTCACGCATATCCCGGTATTCCTTCTCGGAGAGCACCTGATTCTTAGCCAGAGGTGCATCGCCGGGATCGGTTACGATATAGGAAGCAAAATACAGAACTTTTTCAAGCACCTTGGGACTGATATCCAGAATCAGACCCATACGGGAAGGAATGCCCTTGAAGTACCAGATATGGCTGCAGGGGGCTGCCAATTCAATGTGGCCCATACGCTCACGACGCACTTTTGCCTTGGTTACTTCTACGCCGCAGCGGTCGCAGACCTTGCCCTTATATTTAATTTTCTTATACTTACCGCAGTGGCACTCCCAATCCTTGGTAGGTCCAAAGATCTTTTCGCAGTACAGGCCGTCCCGCTCCGGTTTCAGGGTACGATAGTTGATGGTCTCCGGCTTTTTCACTTCGCCGTAGGACCAACTCCGGATCATCTCCGGAGATGCAATACCAATTTTAATAGCATCAAAGGTGGCATCTGCCATAACGTAAGCCTCCTTATTCTTCATCTGCGCCGAATGCATCGGAATTCTCCTCTGCATCGTCATAAATACCTTCGGGACTGTCCTCGTCGATCACGAAGCCGGCTTCCAACACTTCCTCAGTGCTGCCAACCAACTGGGCGTGATGCTCGGTGTAGACGATATCCTCATCTTCATCCTCGTCCTTCAGTTCGATCTCGTTACCGGCTTCATCCAGTACACGGATATCCAGACACAAAGCCTGCAGTTCCTTGACCAGAACCTTGAAGGATTCGGGAACGCCGGGAGTGGGGATATTGCTGCCCTTGACGATGGCTTCGTAGGTCTTGACACGACCGGTGACATCGTCAGACTTGACAGTCAGGATCTCCTGCAGGGTATAGGCTGCGCCGTATGCCTCCAGGGCCCAAACTTCCATTTCACCGAAACGCTGGCCGCCGAACTGGGCCTTGCCGCCCAAGGGCTGCTGGGTAACCAGTGCGTACGGACCGGTGGAACGGGCGTGGATCTTGTCGTCAACCAGGTGGTGGAGTTTCAGGTAGTAGGGATAGCCAACGGTAACAGGGTTATCGAAAGGCTCGCCGGTACGGCCATCGTAGAGAATGGTCTTGCCGTCCTCACGGAGGCCTGCCAG
>JAFXBH010000169.1 GCA_017521875.1 Oscillospiraceae bacterium | reverse complement strand
TCAGCACTGACCGCAGAAGGTAACACAACACCACCAGCGCCATTACGGTGAAGAAGGTTTTGTACATCTGCCCCGGCAGCATGTCGTATAGCGCGCTGCGGGTGATCAGAGGGAATGTCAGGTCAATACCCGCAATCAGGCAGGAACAGAGCATATCCACTGCAAAGAGTTTTTTGTGATTGGAAAAGTAACTGAAAAAGATCGGCAGAGGGCCTTTCTTTTGGAAATCTCTTGTGGTCATAGGCAAATCTCCCTTCATGGAAACCATTATACCGAAAAAATCCGAAAATTCAACATTTTAGGATTGTTTTGACATTACAAAAAAGTTTGCTATACTAGATACGAGGTGATTGTGTGAAAATTCTCTATTCCGACCGGGATTTTGTGGCCTGCATCAAGCCTGTGGGGCTGGATGCGGAGCAGGATATGCCGGCGCAACTGAAGACCCAGTTGGGGGGAGAAGTGTTCACCCTGCACCGACTGGATAAAAATGTAGGCGGCGTGATGATCTATGCCCGGAACAAGCAGGCCGCTGCAGAACTCTCCGCAGGTATTGCCCGGGGAGATATGGTAAAAGAATATCTGGCTGTAGTTCACGGGAATCCTCCCGCAGAAGGGGATTGGGAGGACTTGTTGTTTAAGGACGGCCGAAAGAATAAGGTGTTTGTGGTGAAACGCCAGCGTGCCGGTGTGAAAGCCGCCCGGCTGACCTATCAGGTGGTGAGACCGGGGGAGGAGACGCTGGTGCGAATCCGGCTCTATACCGGCAGAAGCCACCAGATCCGCGTGCAGTTTTCCAGTCGTGGATTTCCCTTGGTAGGTGATCATAAGTACGGCAGCCGTGATGTTGCCACCGCACCGAAACTGTTCTCCTGCTGCATTACATTCCCATATAGAGGACAGACCTATCAATTTGCCGCAGAGCCGGAATGGGGGAGAGAACAATGAACAAAGCAAAAGGCAGTATGCTGACCGCAATGGCCATATTCGGCACGGTAGGTATATTCGTAAAATATATTCCTATGTCTTCGGCTACCATTGCCTTTTTCCGCGGTTTGGCGGGACTGATTTTCCTGAGCCTGGTGATGCTGCTGACAGGCAAGAAGCCGGACTTTTTCGCGGTGAGAAAGAATTTGCCGTTACTGGCGGTGTCCGGTGTGGCCTTGGGCTGTAACTGGATTCTCCTGTTTGAAGCCTACCGGCATACGACCGTGGCAGTGGCAACGATTTGCTATTACTTAGCGCCTGTGTTTTTGGTGCTGGCGTCACCGCTGTTGGGGGAGAGATTGACCTGGAAGAAAATGCTTTTATCCGCAGTGGCGTTGACAGGTATGGTATTTGTCTCCGGCGTATTGAAAGACGGATTTGCAGGTATAAAGGGAATTTTGTATGCCGTTGGTGCAGCGGTGCTTTATGCCACGGTGATGTTCCTGAATAAAAAACTGGGTCCCATAGATGCCTACGATAAGACGGTGGTGCAGTTGGGTGTAGCCGCAGTGGTGATTTTACCCTACTGCCTGTTGACTAATGGTTTTACTGCTCCGGAAATGACCGGTGTCAGTTACTTGCTGCTGGCAGTGGTAGGCATTATCCATACCGGTGTGGCCTATTGGCTGTATTTCGGTTCTATGAAAAAACTCTCCTCCCAGACTGTGGCGATTTTTAGTTACTTAGATCCGGTGGTGGCCATTTTGTTGTCAGCGCTGTGGCTGAGCGAGCCTTTGGGCTGGCAGGGAATTTTGGGCGCAATCCTGATTTTGGGAAGTGCTTTGCTCAGTGAATTTTCCGGACGAAAAAAATGAAGAAAAAGGGTTGACTTTTCTATACTGTTGGGTTATAATAGCAACGCTGTGTGAAAATGCTGATATAGCTCAGTCGGTAGAGCGCATCCTTGGTAAGGATGAGGTCCCCGGTTCAAATCCGGGTATCAGCTCCAAAGCCCCAAGGACGATAAGTTCTTGGGGCTTACTTCTTACCTATTACCTCTTCACTCATACCTCAAACGTCCTTGGGGCTTTGGGAAGTAATAAGTAATAGGTAAGAGGTAATAAGTCGTTTGCAAGGCTTTGCCTTGCTCTTTTTGTTTTATAGTGGTATAATTATGGTAAGAAGGGTGGTATTGTTATGGCAGATAGTCCGTTAAT